>CAYRJS010000364.1:0-2811 GCA_964424535.1 uncultured Aquimonas sp. | reverse complement strand
TGCCAGGTGCCGGCCTGGGTCAGGGCGCGCAGGCGCCAGTCCTGGCCCTCGGTCATGCTCATGACCTTGCAGTGGGCCTGCAACAAGATAATGGCCGGCAGGAAACTGGCCCGTTGCAGACCATCCTGATAGAGGTTTTCCGGGGCCGTATTGGAGGTGGTCACCAAGGTCACGCCATTGGCGAACAGTTGCTCCAGCAGCCGCCCCAGGATCATGGCGTCGCCGATGTCGGAGACGAAAAACTCATCCAGGCACAGCAGGCGAAATTCCCGGGCAAAATCGGCGGCCACCTGCACCAGGGGATCGGCGTGTTCACCCAGGGCCTGCATGCGCGCATGCACATCCGCCATGAAACGATGAAAGTGCGTTCGCTGTCGTGGGATCGCGTCCATCTGATCGAAAAACAGATCGACCAGAAACGTCTTGCCGCGTCCGACCCGGCCCCACAAGTACAATCCCCGCACCGGTTGCTGGCTGCGCAGGTGGCGCATCAGTCGGCTCAGGGTGCCGCCGTGTTCGCGCTCCAGCAATTCATCACGGATGCGATCCAGTTCCTGCAGGACAGCTTGTTGCCGAGGGTCGGATTCCCAGTGCCCATCCGCCACACCCTGGGCGTAGGCGGCACTGGGCCGCATCGAAGCCACGATCTGCGTGCTCACGCGTCAAGTGGTGCCGGCAGGTTGGCACGCACCCCGTTCTTGATGACCCCGCGCAGGTCCATCATGCGGCGATGGAAGAAATGCCCGGTCTCGGGCATACGCACCAGGTTGGGCTTTTCTTCCATGGCCTCGATCCAGGCGAACACGCCCTTGGGATCGACGACCTCATCGTCCTCGCCCTGGATCACCAGCCAGGGACAATGGGGCACGAGCACGGCGGAAAAATCCCAGCGTCCGACCGGTGGGGCAATGGAAATCAGTTGTTTGATCGGCAGATGCCGGGCACCCAGCAAGGCCACGTAACTGCCGAAGGAAAATCCGGCCAGCCACAGGTCATGTCCAGGGCGTTGGCGGCCAATCCATTCGGCCACGGCGAGCAAATCCAGGGTTTCGCCACGACCATCGTCATAGCTGCCTTCTGATTCACCCACGCCGCGAAAATTGAAGCGCACCGTGGTCAGGCCCAGCTCACGCAGGCTGCGCCCGGTCATGGTCACGACCTTGTTGAACATGGTGCCTTCGTGCAACGGATGCGGATGGCAGATGATGGCCACGCCGCGTCGCGCGAGCTGCGGTTCTGGATGCTCGACAATAGTCTCCAGCGCCCCGGCTGGGCCGGGCAACAGCAGACTGGCATCACTGCCGGGAAATGTAGGAGACGCCGTGTTCACGACATCAGGCTCCGAAAAACGGGTTGATCACCATGATACCTGCTGCCATTGAGCCGAGGCATCCACACCATCGGCCCTGTTCTCGACGACTGTTTCTGTAATCTCAAAGATCGGGATTGAGGCTGTAGGTGCCGTAAAACGAAGTCTCGTCGAGCACATGACCTTGCATGGCGGTGTGGACCTGGCTGGCGGTAAAGCTGTCGGGAACATCCAGACGGGCAATATCGAGGGCAAACAGGCGGAAGAAATAGCGGTGGGCGATGGCGTCGTTGAACGGCGGACAGGGGCCGTCATAACCGTGGTACTGGCCCTGCATGTCGGCATCGCCGGCAAACCAGCCGGTGTAGTCATTCAAACCCTGGCGTGCGCCACCCGGTCCTGCCTGGATCGGTTTGCCGTGGGCAGTGATGCCCTGGGCCAGACTGCCGGCCGCGATCGCGCGCAGATCGGCGGGCAGATCGACCATGACCCAATGTACGAAGTCGGCACGGGGCAGGTCGGCGGGCACGATCCGGCCTTTCTGGTTCACATCATCCGGACGCGAGGGCGCATCCGGATCCACGCACAGCAGCACGAACGAGGCCGTGCCCGCCGGCACCTCGTCCCAGGCCAGATGCGGGTTGCGGTTGTCCGACAAGGCGATGGGTTGCTCGGCATCACCGATCTTGCCGAAGGCGAATTCGGCCGGAATCCGGCCACGATGGGCAAAGCTGTTGCTGTGGATCTTCATGGTGGATGGCCTCGCGTGCAAAACGGGTTTTCGCTGGACTGCATACGATAACAGGCCGGGATGGTGACACCGCCTTTGTCGCGTGCGTGCGTGCCAGGATGCCGGGGTTAGAATTCACGCACATACACAAGGGGTTGTGCGGTGATTGGGCAAGCTGCAAACGCAGGCATGAGGTTGTTTTGCGGGTTCGTACTGCTGCTGGCAAGCGGTCTGATCGGATGCTCGGAATCCGTGGCGCCGTTGGCAGAAAGCGCAATCGAAACCTCGATGCCAACGTCGGTGTTCTGTGCCATCAAGGCCTGGGGTCCGACCAAGGCCTACGCTGGGGAGCGTTTCAACGAACAGGCCGATGGCAGTTCCGCCTTCTGGTTTCAGACTGAATGTGCGCCCGAGCGGGTGATGCTGGTGTTCGAGGGTCAGCTGATCGAAACCAACCGCAACCGTGATGCCGTCACGGCCGGCTTGAATGCCGATCGTTACCTGCTGGAGCCGGGCACTCACGAAGTGGCGTTGTTTGACCCGAAAACGGCCAGCCGGATCGTGGTCGGCCAGTTTCAGGTATTGCCCGCGCGCGCTCCCATCGAGCTGCCCGAACCACCGCCCCTGCAATGGCCGCAGGTGGCACCCGGCATTGCCCCGCCGCCTCTGATCGCCCATGCGGGTGGCGGTTGGCACGGTCAGCGCTACCTCAATTCGCTGGAGGCGCTCGACTACAACTACAAGCTTGGCCATCGCGTTTTCGAGCTGGATT
>CAYRJS010000363.1:0-2819 GCA_964424535.1 uncultured Aquimonas sp. | reverse complement strand
GTGGCCACGTCGATCACCACGTAGCCGATATCCGGATCGGTCTGCAGGTACTGGCCGTTGATGTTGACGTTCTCACGCGAGAACACCTCGTTGATCTGCGACAGCACGCCCGGCACGTTGCGGTGGATGTGCAGCAGGCGGCGGCTTTCCGGATGTGCCGGCAGCGAGACTTCGGGGAAATTCACCGCCGACAGGGTCGAGCCGTTGTCGCTGTAGCGCACCATCTTTACCGCCACCTCGGCCCCGATATTGTCCTGCGCCTCCAGCGTGCTGCCGCCCACGTGCGGGGTCAGGATCACGTTGTCCATGCCGCACAGCGGTGAGGCAAAAATATCGTCGTTGCCCTTGGGTTCCACCGGGAACACATCGATCGCGGCCCCGGCCAGATGTCCGGAGGCAAGCGTCGCGGCCAGTGCATCGATATCCACCACGCTGCCGCGCGAGGCATTGATCAACATCGCGCCCTTGCGCATCGTTGCCAGCTGCGCCGCGCCGATCATCATCTGCGTGGCCGGGGTTTCCGGCACGTGCAGGGTCACGATGTCGGCACGTTGCAGCAGGTCGTCCAGACTCGCCGCCGGGCGCGCATTGCCCAGCGTCAGCTTGGTTTCGATGTCATGGAAGATCACCCGCATGCCGAGCGATTCGGCCAGCACGCCGACCTGGGTGCCGATATGGCCGTAACCGACGATGCCCAGCACCTTGTCGCGCGCCTCGTAGCTGCCGAGGGCCGATTTCGCCCAGCCGCCACGATGGCAGGCAGCGGATTTTTCCGGAATGCGCCGCATCAGCATGATCGCCTCGGCGATCACCAGCTCGGCCACGCTGCGGGTGTTGGAATAGGGCGCGTTGAACACCGGAATCCCGAGTCGCTTGGCCGCGCCCAGATCCACCTGGTTGGTGCCGATGCAGAAGCAGCCGATGCCGATCAGGCGCTTGGCGTGCGAAAGCACCTCGGCGGTCAGCTGCGTGCGCGAACGGATGCCGATGAAATGCGCCTCGGCGATGCGCGCCAGCAACTCGTCTTCGGGCAGCGACTTCTCGCGGTAGTCGATCTGCGTGTAACCGGCCGCGTGGAAGGTTTCCAGCGCGCTCTGGCTGACGCCTTCGAGCAGAAGGATGCGGATGTCCTGCTTGGGAAACGAGGTCTTCTTCATGGCCGGCCGGCGCGCGGGGAGGGGACCGCACTATGCCAGAAATCCGGCACCGAATGCTGCAATGCAGCAGGTGTTGAAAATGATGAGGCTGATCAGGTCCCGCCTTTGAAGGAGCGGACTTGTCCGCGATGGGCTTTTCCGACAATCGTGTACTTTTCTCCCGGTCATCGCGTCCCTTTCAGGCGTGCTCCTACGCCATTGCAGTTCCCTTCAGCCCTGTAGCAGCACACATCGCAGCCGGGTGCGAACGTCATCCTGCCACGATCATCGGCCCTGCCGGACCGACCATCGGACGGCGCTGGTCGGGCAACTTGCAATGCACTAGGTTGACTAGGTCAAAAGAGGAGCCTGAGATGCCATTCCACCCCGCATCCGCCCGTCGAACACGCGGCTTCACCCTGATCGAACTGATCGTCACCGTGGCGATCGTCGCGATCTTGGCTGCGATTGCGTTTCCGCAGTTCCAGGAAATCATGTTGCGCATGGCCACCACCACCAACACCAACCACATGGTGAATGCGCTGAACATTGCACGCTCAGAAGCGGTGAAACGCGGACGCCCGGTTGCCGTGATTGCCATAGGTGATGACTGGAACAAGGGTTGGCAGGTGGTGGCTGCGGGGGTGGATGCTGCCGGCTCGCTTGAACCTCCCACCTCCCCAGGCGATACCGTCGCCCACTGCGACGGCTATCTGGACAACGCCGCCGACCCAGCCAGCACCGTGTCCCTGTGCGTACTGCATCAGGATGCGTTGGAAGGCGGCTTCACGCTACACGGCAAGGCCAGTGGTACTGCTACAGCCAATCAGGTGGTATTCCGTGCAGTCGGTTCGCTCGCGACGGACATCGGCCGATACGACTTCAGCCTCTGCCGCCCGGAAGACAGGAAAGACCCCACCCAGTCCCGTCAAATCCGCGTGGCTGCCAGCGGCACCATCGAAACCCGGCGTGATACTACCGACGCCGAAGCCGACAGTTGCGATTGAGGAACAGACAGATGCGCTTTCCCCATCAAAAAGGTTTCAGCCTGCTTGAAGTGTTGATCTCGGTGCTGATTTTCAGCATCGGCCTGCTCGGTGTCGCCGCCCTGCTGGTGCTGTCGGTGCGTACCAATCACAGTGCCTATCTGCGCACCCAGGCTTCGTTCCTGGCCGAGTCCATGGCCGACAGGATCCGTACCAATCTGGGTTGGATCGCCGATTACAACGGTACCTACGATAGCTCTACCGCTGAGGAAGACGGTGATTGCGGAGGACCGTGCACGCCCGAGCAACTTGTTGAGCGTGACAAGGCCGAATGGAGCCGGCAGCTGGTGGACCAGTTGCCCGCTGCCAGCGCCGAAATCGAATGTGATGACGTGGCAATTCAGCCCGGATATGTCGGTATCCAGCCATATTCGGGCCTGTGCCGCATGACCATCACCTGGACCGAAGCCGATCTGTCCAATGAGGATGAAGAGCCGGCCGAACAGACCTTTGCTTGGGTGTTTCAGCCATGATGCGCAATATTTCCGCCCGATATCCCCACAAGCCAGCGCAGCATGGTTTTTCCCTGCTGGAAATCATGGTGGCGCTGGCACTGGGCGCGATCCTGATGGCAGGCATCATCACGCTCTTCTCCAATATGAGTGGCGTCAACCGCGTGCAGACAGGTCTGGCCCGG
>CAYRJS010000362.1:0-2825 GCA_964424535.1 uncultured Aquimonas sp. | reverse complement strand
CGCCAGAAGGGCCAGATATTGAAAGGCGCATTGTGGAGGGCGAACTGATCCAGGCACGCCTGATCGACTTCCTTGCGCAGCTCGTACTCAGCCACGAAGATCGCCTCCACCAATGCCAACACCTCCTGCTGCTTGCCGTCACCGGCAACAGTCTTCTTGTCGGGCTTGCGGGTGCGCTGCCTCTTGTCGGATCGAACCCAGCGGATACCCAGCTGGACGTGTACGCGAAAGAGCCTGTGAAGTCCGGACTGCCCATCATCCGGCTCCAGAATCTCGGAGCGCAGGACACGTTGCAGGAGCTGGACAGCTATTTCTGGGCGCTCATGCGACGGGTCAAAGCCGTCGGTCACCTCGCACCGGGCTCGGCGCAGAGCAACATCCGTTATGCGCAATGCATCACGCGCCAGTTCCAGAAGAGCCTTGTCCATGGATGGGATCAGCCCGTGGCGTAGGTCTGCGCGTCAGCGTAATCCGCACTGTGTACCAGGCGCAGATGCGGACCCGACCGAATCGCCCCAGAGTCCACAGATGTCCGCCAACCCACTTCCGCCTGGCGCTCTCCCTGTGCATATCCGGAGAAATAGTTCAGCACATTGACTATGTGCTGGTTGAGGCTGCACCCCTCGTCCTCGGCAGCTTCGGCCAGCGCACGGTGCAACGACTTTGGCAAGCGCAAGGTGACCCGCCCACTCCAATCATCCGCCGGCCCCATCGGCTGCGGCATGCTGCGCCCGCGCTCACCCAGCAGCCTTGCCGTGGTCTCAACCGCATCGACAGCCAGTTCGTAGGCTTCCTGGTGCGAGTCGGCGTACTCGGCAATGTCAGGCAGTTCACGCACGCGCGCCTCGAACATCACATCGCCATCAAGGTTTCGTCGCCGCACCTCGATTCCATAGCTGTGTGGGTCAATCATTCCGCTCCTCCAGATACCGCTTCAATTCCTGCTCGTGCTGGCGCAGGACGGCCAGAACCTTCTTGACATAGGGACGTTTGATCTCCGGGTTTCGCCCGTGCTCGCAGTTGTAGCTGCCTGACGTGAAGCCGGAGATGTGGTCATGGATGAAGACCTTGTGACCACCGCGCCTGCCATCGCGCACTTCAAAGCCCAAGCCTTCCAGCAGGCCAGTCAGCTCGGCACAGCGCATTGATGCCCCCGCAGACGCCAGCCGCCTCATTGTCTGATCAAGCATCCTAGCACCCACATGACACCACAGGTAGTGTCTTTCATCGCATTTTCAAGCCATCCGACATCCAACGCGCTATGGCATCCTGCAAGCTTGTGCCTGGCCTCTAACAGTTCCTAATCACTATCAATCCGACCACCATCCAGGCAGCACCAATGCTCACAACACCCCAACCAGACACCCACCACACTGCAATCCCAATCAATACCTGCAATTGGCCGGCATGTATCGAAACGCAGCGCTCACGGCCCCTGCGGTGCAGCCCCAGACGATGGGGGCACCCAGCACCATCGGGGAGGCAGGCAGGCCGGTGGTGTCGTTGACCGCGCCACTGCCGGGCGTCAGCAGGATGGGCGTACCCAACACGGTGGCGAGGCTGCCGGTGTAGGTGATCGTGATGCGCGCTTCATTCACGCCGGGGCTCTGGATATTGGCGATGGCGGCGATGGCAATGGAGGCCACGTTGCTGCCGGGGGTGAACTCATAGCCGTAGGACGCGGCAATCGCGTTGCCGGTGCCGGCGTAGGCGGGCACGGGGCCGGTATTGCGTGTGGCGACGGTTTCCGCCACGGCGGTCTTGGCGGCGCTGGCCAACACCAAGCCTTCCGATACGCGGGTGCGGATCACGTAATCCTGATACGCGGGCAGCGCGATGGCCGCCAGGATGCCGATGATGGCAATCACGATCATCAGCTCGATCAGCGTGAAACCCTTTTGCATGGTGCCCCTGTACATGACCCGCCCCTCGCATGGATGAAACAGCCCACCTCAGCGCACGCGCTGTCCTGCCCATAAGAAGCAGGAACCATGCCAAGCACACACACGCCACCCCGTCAATTGCACAGCCTCACCACAACACCGGCCATTCAGAGTGCGCGGCAGCTCAATCCCAGGGGCGCAAGTCCACCACCGCCACGGGGCGGGCATTGCTACTGTCGATCAGCACCACCATCGGTTGTGCGCGACTCATCAGCGGCAGCCAGGCATCGGCCTGCGGCCACTTTGTTGTCATCGCGGCCACGGCCTCGGGTGTATTGAAGTGCTCCAATTCCGCCAACGGCTTGGCACGCGCGCGCAGATTGTCCGCCTCCTGCGCGAGCGGCCGGTACAGATCCACGCGCTGCGGCAGATCCGGGCCACCCAGCGCCGCCTCCATTACCAACTCATTGCGCCGGTCCACATTATCGGGATTGACCGAGGCCACCCACTTCGGGCCAGTCCACGGCGCATGTCGGAACTCGGGCAGCGCCTCGGAGATATAGCGATCATCCAGATCACTGACCTGCGCCACATCGAAGCGATCGGCATTGAACACCAGCCACGCCGGCCGGCCCTGGGCAATGGTCGCCATGCCGTAGACGAACGCCGCCAACTGGATCAATACGATCACCGCCAGATCAAAGCGCAGTGATTTCTTGCCGGGCTGATACACGGCAAAGGTCAGCACCGGGCCCAGTACCACATCCACCGCCAGCAGCAACAGCACGATGCTGCTGACGCCCACGGCGATATCCAGCGGCGCCGGATACCACAGCCCGTAGATCACGCCCAGCGCAGCCGCCGCCAGCAGGATGGATCCGCCCAGATGCAGCAGCAAGGCCTTGAACCGAACCCGAAAATTGAAACCCGCCATCAGCACCA
>CAYRJS010000361.1:0-2843 GCA_964424535.1 uncultured Aquimonas sp. | reverse complement strand
TCATCGCCTGCCGTTTGCCGCGCTGCTGCCGCAGCAGCTCCTCGGCGTCAAAACGCGTGAGCTGATAACCCGGCTCATCGCCCGGGCTGTAGGAATTGGCGGGCTCGGGATCAAGCTGGACCGCGAACAGGCGATCACTCTTTTGTGGGATCGGGTTCCCCGACAACACATGGAAAACGGTCAGCGTAGTCATGCACGCACCAATGCCCAGCGCGATCGCCAGCACCATCAATGCGGTCAGCACCTTGGTGCGGCGGAAGCTGCGCAACGCCAGATTCAAGTACTAGCCGAACATGGGAACTCCGATTCAAGCGCTGCGCGTGGCAACCGCCGGCGGCACACTGGCGGCACGCCGCGCCGGCCCGAACACCGCCACCTGCCCCAGCAACCACAGCACCAGCGCACCGACCGGCAGGTAGTACAGCGGCAGACGCGCCATTTCCTGCGTCGCCATCAGCCACTGATTGACGCCATACGCGAACAACATGCCCAGCACGATGCCCGCGCCTGCCAGCAGGAAATTTTCCACCAGGAAATAGCGAAGGATGTCACTGCGGGTGGCGCCCAGCGCGCGCCGGATGCCGATCTGCCTGGTGCGCTGCTGCACCCAGAAGCTGGCCAATCCGACGATACCGAAGGCGGTTACCGCGAGCAGCGCGACACAGACGCTCATCAGCAGCCACACCACCGCGCGGCTGCGGCTGTGGAAGGCATGGCGCATTTCAGTCAAGGTTTTCTGCTCGTTAATGAGGCGGTTGGCATCAACCCCGTTCAACGCCGCCACCGCAGCCTGCAACACTTCATTACGGCGCTGGGGATCGGTCCGCAGCACGTAACCTCCGTTGGAGGCGCGCAACGGCAACAATGCGGAATGATGACTTTCCGCCAGCATGCGCCCCTGGCCAGGGGCAAGCAGGTCATCAATCACGCCGACCACGCGCCGTGGGCCTTCCGCCCATAATCCATAGACATTCCGGCCCACTGCACTTTGGCCGGGGAACAGTGTTTCGGCCAGCGCCTGGGTGAGGATGACGGAGGCGATACCGGCCTCGCCGCCGGATGCCTCGAATTCGCTCAAGTCCTGATAGTCGTCCGGAGCAAAGCCCTGACCGGCCACAATCCGCAAACCGAGTGTCTGCATAAGCTGGCCGTCGTCCAGATAGACCGCAGCGTGCAACGTTGCCTCGGACTGGTTCGGATCAAGAGAAAGGCTGGATTGCCAGACATTGCCGCCATAGGGAATCTGGTTGACGCTACTGGCCGCCTTCACACCCGGCACCGCCAGCAGGGCCGCGATATCTTCCTGGCGCGCGGCGTCGACATTGCGGTCCGGGGTGAGGCTGCTGGTGCTCAAAAACACCAGCTCCTCCTCCGGAACGCCACTGCTGCGGCCCACCTGTTCGACGCGGTCGCCAATGACGAAGATGGCATTGCAGATGATCGCGCAGCTGAGTGCGATTTCCAGCACGATCAGCGTCGAGGTGATCTTGTGCCGCATCAGGGTGGAGAGAATCGGACGAATTTCCATGAAGGTCACCTGAGAGTCTTGCCGGCACGCCCACGCGGCGTGCTCGACAGGGCAAGCGGAAGTGCGGGACCAACCCGCTCCCGTGCGAAGGTCATTGCGTCTTGAGCTGGATGGCGGGCGTGATCCGCATCGCACGCCAGGCGGGAAGCAAACCCGCCAGCACGCTGCAGCTCAAGGCCAGCACCAGGGTGTGGATCAGTACCGAAGCATCCAATTGCGCGAGTCGGGCGTAGTCATCCGGCTGCTGACGGATCAGCCACAGACCCAGCACCGCGAACGCCAGCCCGAGTACACCGCCGGCCAGACCGATGACACAGGTCTCCACCAAACATTGCTTGAAGATCTCCAGGCGCGATGCCCCCAGTGCGCGGCGCACGCCGATCTCGCCGCTGCGGCGCAGAAACTTGGCCAGCAACAGGGCCACGGTGTTGACCAGACACACCAGTAGGAAACCGAACGCCAACCACATCTGCAGGCGCACGTCGTTGGGTACGATGCGATTATGGTCGAGCCAACCCATGACATCGTGCAGCCGCACGTTGGCGGGGCGCTCGAAACGTCCGTTGGCACGCTGCTGCTCCGAGTAATCGGCGAGATACTTCAGGTAGTCGGAAGCCTGCTGCGGTGACTCCAGCTCCACCCAGTATTGAAGCCAGACGCAAGGGGCATTGAGACCGGTACTGCCGCCTTCCTCCTGGCTGCTATTGCCCCAGCAGTTCATGTTGCCCTGGGTGGGCAGGCGCAGATCACGCGACGTGGAGAACGGGACGAAGATCTGTTCGGTGCCGCCGAAACGGCGGTTGCTCAAGTCGTAAAACCTCGGATTCATCGGCCATGGCGCCATCACGCCGATGATTTCCAGCGTGCCTCGCGGCATCTGCAGACTGCGCCCGATCGGATCCTGGTTCCCGAACAGTTTGTCGGCCAGTTCGCTGCTGATTACCGCGACCCGCGCCCGCGCCTCGTCCTCCACCCCGTTCCAGCCCCGGCCACTGAGCAGCGGCGCATCGAACATCGGGAAGAAATCCGCCGAGGTATACCTTGCCGGCGCCCGGAAAGGCCGCAGGGAACCGTCTTCCGACACGACGGTGACCGTTCCACCCGACATCATTGCCTGGCGGCTTCCACGAGCCTGCCGCAACAGTTCCTCAGCATCGAACCGGGTCATCTGCTCCGGCGGGTCCACATCCGGCGTCGCGTCCTTGCCCAGACTGCGCGGCTCCAGCTGCGGGTAGAACAATCGCCCGCTCTTGTGCGGAATCGGGTCGCCGGACAGTACGTGGTAGAGCGTCAGCGTAGTCATCGCCGCGCCGAT
>CAYRJS010000360.1:0-2854 GCA_964424535.1 uncultured Aquimonas sp. | reverse complement strand
CAGATGCGGATCAGCGTTTGGCAGCAGCCTGGGTGTACAGGGATTCGGCGCGGGCATACAGGGCCGGCGCATCGCCTTCGTTGCGGGTGTCTTCGCTCAGAACCAGGTCGCCGGAATCGTTCCAGCCCACCACGGTCTTTTCCCGCCCTTGCACGCGCTCGACCACCCAGGGCTTGCCACCCTTGTAGGCGTAACGGTACTGGGCCGAGCCCGCCTCGCCGAAATCGACCTGTTCGCGTGCCATGCGGATCTGGCCACTGTCTTCGACAAAGGCATCCCAGCCCACGGCAATCTCTTCTTCCAGACGCTCACCGTGGATCCGGCGCAAGGCGCCGATGTTTTCTTCGAGTTTGGCAAATTCGTTCTTGATCTGCTCACCCGGCGGCACGTCCACGGCGGGCTGGCCACCGCGCACCAGATCGATCTTCAAACCCTTTTGCGGGGCACCATCGGTCAGCACCGGAATCGGGCTGGAGGTGCCGTACAACACCAGGGTTTCGGCCTGCAGGGCCACATGCAAACCATAGCGATGGTTCGGATCAATCCTGGCCGGGTCGTAGGTCTGCGCGACATTGAGCGGCAGAACCTGGGCCGCTGGCTGGGTCGATTGTGCCACCACCACCGGCACTTCCGCCGGATTGGTGACATCCAACAACTTCACCACCAGCGACAAGCCCCGCGGCAAGGTCGTGAGCTGATCGATGGACGCCGTACCCGTTACCGCCGGCCCCGTCGGCTGGGCCGCCGTATTGGCCGTTGCTGGCGTGTTTTCAGCGGCACCCTTGGCCGGTGCGCTGGATCGATCACTACCACAGGCTGCCAAAGCCAAGGTCAGGGCAACCGCGGTCGACAGCAGGAGAACGTTGGGCTTCATGTATTCACTCTGATTGTTCGTACGTGGGAATAAATCCAGATTGCTGCCCGCTTCGACGTCTCGTCAGGCCACCAAACGGAAGCGATGTGGCAACAATCTGTTATCTGTAACCACCCGACGCTCGATGTCGTGTCAGCCAAGCAGGACGAATGGTGGCCGGCAAGCTTAAAGCAAAACACTGCCAATGGTCATGTCACGATCGCGGCAAAAGTACCGTTGGTCGCGTGCAATGCCGACGTCCCCGTGAGGATGCCAACCTTGCCAACCGCGTGTGTTAGCGCTTCATGAAATTGAAGAATTCCTCGTTGGTCTTGGTGTTCTTCATCTTGTCGAGCAGGAACTCCATCGCCGCCAGCTCGTCCATCGGATGCAGCAGTTTGCGCAGGATCCAGATCTTCTGCAGGAAGTCCGGCTCGATCAACAGTTCCTCGCGGCGGGTGCCGGAACGGTTGATATGGATGGCCGGGTACACGCGCTTCTCGGCGATGCGGCGGTCCAGGTGCACTTCCATGTTGCCGGTGCCCTTGAACTCTTCGTAGATGACTTCGTCCATCTTCGAGCCGGTATCGATCAGGGCGGTGGCGAGGATGGTCAGCGAACCGCCTTCCTCGGCCTTGCGCGCGGCGCCGAAAAAGCGCTTGGGCCGCTGCAGGGCGTTGGCATCGACGCCGCCGGTGAGCACCTTGCCGGAACTGGGTACCACGGTGTTGTAGGCGCGCGCCAGGCGGGTGATGGAATCCAGCAGGATGACCACGTCGCGCTTGTGCTCGACCAGGCGCTTGGCCCGCTCGATCACCATTTCGGCCACCTGCACGTGGCGCGCGGCCGGTTCATCAAACGTGGAGCTGACCACTTCGCCGCGCACGCTGCGCTGCATTTCGGTCACTTCTTCCGGGCGTTCGTCGATCAGCAGCACGATCAGATGCACATCCGGATGGTTGTGCATGATGGCCTGGGCCACGTTCTGCATCAGCATCGTCTTGCCGGCCTTGGGCTGGGAGACGATCAAACCACGCTGGCCGCGCCCGACCGGAGCCACCAGATCCAGGATACGGCCGGTAATGTCCTCGGACGAACCATTGCCGCGTTCCAGATGGAAGCGCTCGCGCGGGAACAGCGGGGTGAGGTTTTCGAACAGGACCTTGTTCTTGGACGCTTCCGGCGGCTCGCCATTGATGGTATCGACCTTGGCCAGGGCGAAGTAACGCTCGCCGTCCTTGGGATAACGGATGCGGCCGGTGAGGAAGTCGCCGGTGCGCAGGTTGAAGCGGCGGATCTGGCTGGGCGAGATATAGGTGTCATCCGGGCCGGCCAGATAGCTGGCATCAGCCGAACGCAGAAAGCCGTAGCTGTCGGGCAGGATCTCGAGCACACCATCGGCGGCCACGCCATCACCGTGACGGGTGAGGATCTTGAGCAGGGCGAAGGTGACGTCCTGCTTGCGCATGCGCGCCACGCTCTCGCTGATGCCCAGTTGTTCGGCAATATCGAGCAGCTTGTGCGCCGGCATGCGCTTGAGGTCGGCCAGGCTGTAGACGGGAAAATCCGGCGGCAGGACGACCGGCGCGCGATTTTCCATCGCCGGCATGTCGTCGTCGCCTTCTTCGGGCAGGTCATCGTGACCGTTGCGATTGTCCCGGCTGCGCCCGCCACGCCGGCGATCACGCCGGTCACGGTGCTTGTTGCGATTGGACTTGTTGCGATCGAACCGGGGGTTGTTGTCGTCTTTTTCCGCTGAGCCATGGGCCTGGGATTCGGCCACTCGCGGCGAATCCCCGGTTTTGGTCTTGGCTTCGGCTCCAGCTTCGGGCCGGGTTTCGGCCTTGGCCTCGGCCTTGGCCTCAGCGCGGGTTTCACCTCCAGCTTCTGCCTTGACCTTGGTCTCAGGCTTGGTCTCAGGTTTAACCTCAGGCTTGGCTTCAGGTTTGGCTTCAGGCTTGGGTTTGGCCTCGGACCCGGTTTCGGGTTGAGCCTGCACCT
>CAYRJS010000359.1:0-2868 GCA_964424535.1 uncultured Aquimonas sp. | reverse complement strand
AGTCGTAGTGGTGCTACGGCGACGATGAGTAACGCCGCATCGCAGTGAAAGACACCGGAATTGTTTGATGGTATTTGCCAGACACAACACTAGACAAACGCGCTTCAACGGCTCCTCTCGAAATAGCCGTGTCATGACTTGCTTCTTCACCTGTGCGCCTTTTCTCCCCTTCGCTTTTGGCTTTTACACCCAGGAAGCGTCGCCCACGTAGGGCCGACCCACGAAAGGTGGGTTATTCGCCGTGGGCGATCTGTTCGATGGCGGCGACGCGCAGGAAACGGTCGGCCAGGCGTTTGAGCAGGGCCAGGCGGTTGGCGCGCAGGCGCGGGTCTTCGCTCATCACCATGACCTGATCGAAAAACGCGTCGACGGGCTCGCGCAACTGGGCCAGATGGCGCAGGACGCTGACGTAGTCGTGGCGGGAAAGGTCGGCATCGGTGACGGCCTCGCTGGCGGCAATGGCTTCGGCCAGGCGCAGCTCGGCGGGTTCAACCAAAGTATCGGCATCGACCCCGGCGGGATCGACATCTCCGGCCTTGCGCAGGATATTGCCGATGCGCTTGTTGGCTGCGGCCAGAGCCACGGCTTCGGGCAGGGCGGCAAACTGGCCCACGGCATCGATGCGACGATCCAGATCATAGAGCGAGGCCGGCTTGAGCGCGGCTACGGCCTGGAAATGCGGGGTTGGCACGCCGCGATCCAGGTAATAGCCACGGAGGCGGTCGAGGATAAAGTCGTACAGTTCCTGCGCCAGAGCGGTGGCAAAGCCGCTGTCGGGTTCGGCCTTCGCCAGAGCACCGGCACCCTTTCGGGACACATCGGCATGCACGGCCTCGACGGCGCGATCCAGCCAGGCTGGCAGATCCAGCTCAAAGCCGCTTTCGATCACCGTCCGGGCCAGACCCAGGGCGCTGCGGCGCAGGGCGAAGGGATCCTTGTTACCGGTCGGCTTCAGGCCGACGCTGAAACCGCCGGCCAGGGTATCCAGGCGCTCGGCGATGGCCAGCACCTTGCCGACGGCCGATACCGCGATATCGTCGCCAGAATGGCGCGGCTGCCAGGCTTCGTCGATGGCCAAGGCCACGGCTTCGGGTTCACCGGCGGCCGCGGCGTAATGGCGCCCGGCAATGCCCTGCAGTTCGGGAAATTCATTGACCATGCGCGATTGCAGGTCGTTCTTGCCCAGTTCGGCGGCGCGACGGGCGGCCTTGGCATCCACCTTGAGTTCGCTGGCAATGGCTTCGGCCAGATTCGCCACCCGCATCACCTTGTCGGCAATGCTGCCAAGACGCGCCTGGTAGGTGACATCGGCCAGGCCAGCGCCCATGGCTACCAGACCCTGCTTGAGGTCTTCGTCGAAGAAGAACCGGGCATCGGCAAAACGCGGACGGATCACCCGCTCGTAGCCGGCCCGCACCTGGGCCACATCGCGCGACTGGATATTGGCGATGCCGATGAAGTGCTCGGTCAAGGCACCGCCTTCGGTCAGCACAGGGAAGAACTTCTGATTCACTTCCATGGTTTCGATCAGGGCTTCCTGCGGTACCGCCAGGTAGTCGCGATCAAAACTGCACAGCACCGGGGCCGGGAACTCGACCAGGGCATTGACCTGCTCAAGGTTGTCGTCGCTGATGCGGGCCACGCCGCCGGCCGCTTGCGCGGTGGCCTCGACCATGCCGCGGATCTGGGCCCGACGCAGGTCCGGATCGACCAGCACGAAAGCCTTGGCCAAGGCATCAACGTAGGCATCGGCACGTGCGATCGATACCGCCTCGGGATGATGGAAACGGTGGCCGCGGCTATCGCGCCCGGCTTCGACACCAAACACCCTGGCCGGAACCACATCCTGACCCAGCAACAACACCAGCCAGTGCACGGGCCGGGCAAAACCATAATCGTGATTGCCCCAGCGCATCGGCTTGGGAATCGGCATGGCCGCCAGCGCGGCTTCGAGAATTTCCGGCAACAGGCTGGCCGTGCTGGCCCCGGCGCTGCTGGTGCGGCAGACGAATCGTTCGCCCTTGGCATCGCTCAGGCGCGCCAGCTGGGTCCACTCGACCCCGTTCTTGGCGGCAAAACCCAGCAAGGCCCGGGTCGGCTTGCCCTCGTCATCCAGGGCGACATTGGTGTACGGGCCGAGCACTTCCCGGTGTTGTTCGGGTTGCTCCAGACCCACGCCGGGCAGCAGCACCGCCAGACGACGCGGGCTCCACAAGGGTTTGGCTTGACCCCGTTCGACGGCGATGCCGCGCGATTCCAGTCCGGCCAGAACGCCATCGAAAAGAGCGCGGGCCAGACCCGGCAGGGCCTTGACCGGCAATTCCTCGGTGCCCAGTTCGATCAAAAGCGGTTGCATGTTCATTTCACGTCCTTCAGGCCCGGGAAGCCGAGTTTCTCGCGCTGCTCGTAATAGGCCTGCGCCACCGCCTGGGAAAGTTTGCGCACCCGCAGGATGTAGCGCTGGCGCTCGGTCACCGAAATGGCGCGACGGGCATCAAGCAGGTTGAAGCTGTGACTGGCCTTGCAGACCTGGTCATAGGCCGGCAGCGGCAGACCCAGTTCTACCAGACGGAAGGTTTCGGCTTCGTGCGCATCAAAGCGCTGGAGCAGGTTTTCGACGTTGGCGTGTTCAAAGTTGTAGGCGCTTTGCTCGCGCTCGTTCTGCAAGAACACATCGCCATAGGTGACCGTGCCTTGCGGGCCCTGCGTCCAGATCAGGTCGTAGACGTTGTCGCACGCCTGCAGGTACATGCACAGGCGTTCCAGGCCATAGGTGATTTCGCCCGTCACCGGCTTGCATTCCAGGCCACCGGCCTGCTGGAAATAGGTGAACTGGGTGACTTCCATGCCATTGAGCCAGACTTCCCA
>CAYRJS010000358.1:0-2886 GCA_964424535.1 uncultured Aquimonas sp. | reverse complement strand
CGGTCTTTACAGATTGATGCAGGCGTTCGTGCCTGCGCTCGGCCCTATAGCCGGTGCGCTGATCGGCGAGATTTGGGGATGGCAGGCGATCTTCATCACACTGGCTGCACTGGCTTCGCTCGCACTCTTAAACGCCAGTTTCAGGTGGCATGAAACCCGACCGTTGGATCAGGCCAGAACGCAACGATCTGTTTTGCCGATCTTCGCGAGTCCGGCCTTTTGGGTTTACACGGTCGGATTTAGTGCCGGCATGGGCACATTCTTCGTTTTCTTCTCGACAGCCCCCCGTGTTCTCATAGGCCAAGCCGGCTATTCCGAGATCGGATTTAGCTTGGCCTTCGCGACTGTCGCGCTGGTCATGGTCACGACAACCCGCTTCGCAAAGTCCTTCGTTGCCAAATGGGGTATCGCGGGATGCGTAGCGCGCGGGATGGCGTTGCTCGTTTCCGGCGCGATCCTGTTGGGGATCGGCCAACTTTTCGGATCGCCGTCATTTTTCAGCTTCATCCTGCCGATGTGGGTTGTCGCGGTCGGCATTGTCTTCACGGTGTCCGTTACCGCCAACGGCGCACTTGCGCAGTTCGACGACATCGCTGGATCAGCGGTTGCGTTCTACTTCTGCATCCAAAGCCTGATAGTCAGTATCGTCGGGACATTGGCGGTGACGCTGTTAAACGGCGATACAGCGTGGCCCGTGATTTGTTACGCCACGGCAATGGCAGTGCTGGTGTCGTTGGGGCTGGCGCTCCTTCGATCCCGTGATGCTGCCACCGAGAAGTCGCCAGTCGTCTAGCCGACGACTGGAAGCAAGCCCGCTCCGATGCGGCGCAATAATCATCGAAACCTTGTGAATGGCGGTATCCTGTCCGGCAAGATACCGCTCATTTCCCTTGTCCCGTGGCGGCCGGTCATCGACCGCCAGCTCGGCCGTGAGGTCATGGGCATCGTGCAAAGCGGATCGGTGTCGTGGCAGTTGGGGCGGCAAAGGGGCATAAGCCTCTAATCTGTTGTAGATGAACGCAGCCGCTCGAAACCAGCGATGAGGCTGTCGAGTCCGAAGTTGAACGCAGCATCCATGCCGTCTGTTTCCAACTCGTGAAACAGATCGTGCAGGAAGGACGACGGTGCTTGCTCGGACACGTCTGGCCTGTCAGGAACTCTCTCATCGGCATCAGATGCCTGCTGTTCGAGAACGGAACCGACCACATAGTGACTGACCGCCCGGAGCGCCCAAACGGCGCGCTTCGGACAAAAGCCCTCCGCGCAGAGAAAGCGTATTTGCGTCTCGGCGGTGCCAAAATTCGGTTCTGTCGGTCGAGTGCCGGCATGGATACGCGCGCCGTCGCGATAAGAGAGCAACGCCGTTCTGAAACTCTGGGCGTTCTCTTTCAGGAATAGCCGCCAGTCTTCGTTCTCTTCGGGTAGCGAGCGGGTGTGGCGTTCCGTCAGCATTGCCTCGGCCAGTGCGTCAAGCAGCGCGCGCTTGTTCTGGAAATGCCAGTAAAGCGCAGGCTGCTGAACCTTGAGGCGTTCAGCGAGCTTTCGCGTCGTCAGGTTGTCCATGCCAACCTCGTTCAGCAGCTCCAGCGCCGCTGCGATCACGGTGCCCTTGTCCAGTTTGGTCATTCACGTTCCTTCGCCAACGCTTGACAATTTATCACCGATAAGTTCTATGTCCATGTCCTTATCATTGATAAAGTCGCTCGCATTGAGCGGCGCTGGAGTTTCAGGTGCGCAGCTCTGCCATCATCGCCCTGCTGATCGTCAGTCTCGACGCCATGGGACTCGGCCTCATCATGCCGGTCCTTCCGACGCTTCTGCGCGAGCTTGTGCCGGCGGAGCAGGTCGCTGGTCACTATGGTGCTTTGCTGTCACTCTATGCGTTGATGCAGGTCATCTTCGCGCCCGTGCTTGGACAATTTTCAGATGCTTACGGTCGGCGTCCGGTGCTTCTGGCTTCCCTTGCGGGGGCCGCAGTCGATTACACGATTATGGCATCAGCGCCGGTCTTATGGGTGCTCTATATCGGCCGGCTCGTCTCCGGCATCACGGGCGCAACCGGAGCTGTAGCTGCCTCAACCATTGCGGATTCGACGGGGGAAGGTTCTCGCGCACGCTGGTTCGGCTACATGGGGGCCTGTTATGGGGCAGGCATGATTGCCGGGCCAGCACTTGGTGGTATGCTCGGTGGTATTTCTGCCCATGCTCCGTTTATCGCCGCTGCCCTTCTCAACGGCTTCGCGTTCCTGCTTGCCTGCATTTTTCTCAAGGAGACTCATCACAGCCATGGCGGGACCGGAAAGCCGGTTCGCATCAAACCATTCGTTCTGTTCCGGCTGGATGATGCATTGCGCGGGCTAGCTGCGCTTTTCGCAGTTTTCTTCATTATTCAACTGATCGGCCAAGTGCCTGCGGCCCTATGGGTCATCTATGGCGAGGACCGTTTTCAGTGGGACACCACGACTATTGGTTTGTCGCTTGCGGCGTTTGGAGCAACACATGCGATCTTCCAAGCGTTTGTTACCGGCCCGCTTTCAAGCCGGCTTGGAGAGCGGCGCACGCTACTCTTTGGCATGGCTGCGGATGCGACTGGCTTCATTCTTCTGGCTTTTGCCACGCAGGGATGGATGGTGTTCCCGATTTTGTTGCTGCTTGCCGCCGGAGGTATTGGCATGCCGGCCTTGCAGGCAATGCTTTCAAACAATGTCAGCAGTAACAAGCAAGGAGCTTTACAGGGAACGCTTACAAGCCTCACCAATCTAAGCTCTATCGCGGGACCGCTTGGCTTCACGGCACTCTATTCTGCCACCATAGGAGCATGGAACGGTTGGGTTTGGATTGTCGGCGCGATTCTCTATTTAATATGTCTGCCAATACTACGCAGAC
>CAYRJS010000357.1:0-2890 GCA_964424535.1 uncultured Aquimonas sp. | reverse complement strand
CCTTGAACATCGGATCCTGATAATCCTTTTCCTCGATAACGTGCTCGAAACCGTTGCCCAGGAAAAACCCGCGCATGCGATCGAAATGGCTCTCACCGCCGTAGTGGAAGGTGGTGTCGTAGCCATGCCGGCGCAGCAGATCAGCCAGGGTGAAAAAATCCTGCTGGGAACGCGGCCGCTTGACCACAGCCAGCGAAGGCGTGGGCGGATAACCACTGACCACGGCCTCGATCCCGCGCACCGAGCGGGTGCCGGTGGCGTACAGCTGGGTGAAGGTCCAGCCTTGCGTGCCCAGACGATCCAGGTTCGGCGTCAGCGGCAGGCCACCCAGATGCCCGACGAACTGGGCACCCAGGCTTTCTTCCAGGATGATGACGAGGTTCTTTGGCCGCCCCTGCCCAACTCCGGGCCAGCGGGCCAGCACCGGAATCGCGGCATCGTCCACCAGGCTGGCACCAGCCATCGCCAGTTGTGCACGCATGGCCTGGGCTACGTCCGCGTCCGGGATATCGGTGTCATAGATGCGCGAACCCGGATCCTGGCGCAACCAGTCACGCGCGGCAAAGGCCACCGAATAAAACGAATTGAGCGGCAAGACATTGACCGTGGCATTGCTGGAAAACGCCACCATCGACGGATTCATCGGCCGATGTCCCAGGGTCGAACGTACGCCCAGGGCCGCGGCCAGGATCACAGCGACGGCGACGAGTGCACGCAACGACCAGTATCCAGGCAGAACCGGATGACGGGCAAGGTTGCGGCGGTTGCGCACGAACGTCCACGTCGAGGCGAAAATAACCAGTGCCGATACGATGAACAGCGCCAGCAGGTGGCCTTTCACCAACGTGGATGCGACTTCCTTTGGGTAAACCAGATACTCAATGAACAGACGATTGGGGCGCAAGCCATATTCGGCCATGAACGGTGGCGTGCCGCCTTCCAGCGCCAACGGCAGTACCAACGCCAGCGTCAACCACGCCGCAAATGCCGTGCGCACACCAACATGGTGGGTCCACGTTGCCGGCAACAGCAGATACAGCGCAGCGGCTGGGCCCAACAACAAGCTCATCGTGGCCACATCCACGCGCAGGCCGTAAATGAAAACCCGGCCCCAGCCGTTGGCTACAGTTACTGCCTCGCTCTGCCACAGCGCCAGTCCGAGCCGTGAAAACGACAGCAATGCCAGACTGGCTACCAGGACGCAAACAAACGGCCAAAGGCAACGCAATCGCAACGGAAGCACGGGACGTATCGGCATCGATTCGAGATGGCATCGCAACACGACGCCACGCGGGCACGGGACAGCCAAGCATGGTCATGATCCCGATGTCGGAAAAATGTCGGAATAAAGTGAAAACGAGCCGAAAAACGCTTACGAAACCTGTCTGACGATGGCTGGATCGGCGTGCGAGGCGGAAAGATCCAAGCGCACCAGGGTCCCCTGCTCCGGACCCGAAGTGATATCAAGCCGCCAGCCCAGGTGTTCACACAATCGTGCAATCAGGTCCAATCCAATACCAGCACCGCGCCCGCCGCCACGCGCCATGCGCGCATAAAGCTGGCTGATTTCCTCCGGTGTCATGCCATGACCCGGATCACGGATCTCGACCCGGGCCTGGGTATCCAGAGAAACGTGGATCGTGCCCCGGTCGCTGTTCTCGATGGCATTACGCAGGAGATTGCCAACCGCCATTCGCACTACGGCTTCAGGGGCCACCAGCGTGCATGGGACCAGCGCCCCGGTAGCCAGGTCCAGTGCCTTGTCCTCGCATAACGGGCGGTGGTCATCGACGATGCCTGGAATCAGGTCATCGAGTCGAAAATGCTCGGATGCGTCACGCACCCGTGCCGGATCACGCGCCAGCACCAACAACATCGATACCAGTTCCTCGATGTCCATGGTGGTACGCACAATACGTTCCAACTGCCGCGCTGCACCTGCTGGCAAGCCGGATTCAACCTGCGCCACTTGTGCCGCGCCGCGAATCACCGTGATCGGCGTACGTAGTTCGTGACTGGCGGTGTCGATGAAGGCACGCTCGCGCTCGACGAAATTGTCGCTGCGTTCCAGATATCCGTTCAGCGCCTTGGCGATAACCTCCAGTTCCAAGCTGGCACGCGGGTGCGGGGCGATGCGTTGTCCACGCCGATCCGGTGCCAATGCGCCGATACCGGCCGCCAGCTCGCGCAAAGGTCGCACCAGAAGGCGAGCGCCAAGATGAATCACGAAGGCCAGCAACAGCATGAAGATCGCCGAAGACACGATCACAGGGCGAATCAGGCGCCACTCGATATCCTCGAAGCCATCAATGTCCAATGCCAACGCATGCCGTACCCCCTCGGCGTCTTCGCGCACCAGGACCACCCATTCGTTGTCGGCAAATACCAGTTCATCGTGCAATCCCGGCGCCAGTGCCGCAATCTCCGGTGGCAGCGTGTCGGGTGCATCGAAGTCATACAGGTCAAGCTTGCCATTGCTTTGCCACTGGAAACCGGGTTCGTTGCGGCGACGGGCAAGGATCGCCGTCATCTCGGTATCGAGCATCGCCTGCCAGACCATGCGCTCAGCTCGCTCGTTGACCAGAAGACCATGAACGAACAGGGCAATGCTGAGCAGGACTCCATAGACGATCAATCCGATCGCGATCTGGCGCGCCAGGCTAGGTCGCGCCATATTCGTCCTCCGGCGCCACGATGCGATAACCCAGGCGCGGCAATGTCTGGATCAGTTTGATCGGGTGATCGCCATCGACGCTGCGGCGCAGTTCGTAGATATGCGAACGCAACATGTCGCCATCAGGAGGTTCATCACCCCACAGCGCGTATTCCAGTTGCTGTCGGCTCACCGCCGCCGGGCTCGCCGTCATCAGCACTCGCAACAGCTTGCGTG
>CAYRJS010000356.1:0-2894 GCA_964424535.1 uncultured Aquimonas sp. | reverse complement strand
CCGAATACGCCAACATGATCCTGATCAGCTTCCTGACCGCGATCCTGTTCATGGGCGGCTGGCTGTCGCCGTTCCCGGAGAGCTGGGGCCTGCTCGGCGCGCCGGGGATCTGGTGGCTGTTCGCCAAGGCGCTGTTCTTCGCGTTTTGCTTCGTGTGGTTCCGGGCCACCTTCCCGCGCTATCGCTATGACCAGATCATGCGGCTGGGCTGGAAGGTGTTCATTCCCATCACGATCGTGTGGATTGTCGTGGCCGCGTGGATGGTCCACTTCGGCTGGGTCAAGGCGGGTGTGTGAGGTGCTGACATGACTGGAATGGTTCCCTACTTCAAGAGCCTGATGCTCACCGAGCTGTTCGAGGGGCTGTGGCTGACCACCAAGTACTTCTTCCGACCCAAGTACACCATGCACTACCCGGAAGAAAAGATTCCGCAGTCGCCACGTTTCCGTGGCCTGCATGCGCTGCGCCGTTATCCCAATGGTGAAGAGCGCTGTATTGCCTGCAAGCTGTGCGAGGCGGTATGCCCGGCCCTGGCCATCACCATCGAGTCGGCTCCGCGCGAATCGGACGATACCCGCCGCACCACCCGCTACGACATCGATCTGTTCAAGTGCATCTTCTGCGGATTCTGCGAGGAAGCCTGTCCGGTCGATTCGATCGTGCTGACCCATATCTACGAATACCACTTCGAAGAACGCGGCCAGAACGTCGTCGACAAACAGCAGTTGCTGGCCCTGGGCGATCGCCTGGAGTCGGAAATCGCCGAGCGCCGGGCGCTGGATGCGCCTTACCGATGAGGACTTGTGCATGAGTGTCGAACTGCTCGCGTTTTATTTCTTTGCTGCCATCGCGACCCTGTCGGCGCTGGCGGTCGTCAGCATCCGCAACCCGGTGTACGCGGTCCTGTGCCTGGTGCTGACCTTCTTCTCCACCGCCTGCGTCTGGCTCCTGCTGGAAGCCGAGTTTGTCGCCGTGGCACTGGTGTTGGTCTACGTCGGTGCGGTCATGGTGCTGTTCCTGTTCGTGGTGATGATGCTGGATATCACCGTGGATACCCTCAAGGAAGGCTTTGCCCGTTACCTGCCGGTGGCCGTGGTGATGGCCCTGATCATGGCGGCGGAAATGATCGTCCTGCTGGGCGTGCAACGTTTTGCCGAACCCATCGACAGCCCTGATCCGGCTCTGGTCGCGCATCCGGGCAACCTGGCCTGGATTGGCGAGGCCATGTTCACCCGGCATGTGCTGGCCTTTGAAGTAGCTGCCGTGATTCTGACGGTGGCGATCATTGCCGCCATCACCCTGACGCTGCGCCGTCGCGCCGGCACCAAGCACCAGGATCCGGCCCGTCAGGTGCGGGTGCGAGCCAGTGACCGCCTGCGCATGATCAAGATGGATCCGGTCGTCAAGACCAAGGAGGAAACGCCATGATTACCCTCGGGCATTGCCTGGCCTTTGGCGCCATCCTGTTTGCCATTTCCGTGGCCGGCATCTTCATCAACCGCAAGAACGTGATCATCCTGCTCTTGTGCCTGGAATTGATCCTGCTGGCGGTGAATGTGAACTTCGTGGCGTTCTCACGCTTTCTGGGCGATCCGCATGGACAGGTGTTCGTGTTTTTCGTCCTCACCGTGGCCGCCGCGGAAGCTGCGATCGGCCTTGCGATCCTGGTGGTGTTGTTCCGCAATCGCGGCACCATCAATGTCGACCAGATCGATACCTTGAAGGGTTGACCATGACCCGGTTCCCACGCCGCACTGCGACGGAAGTACGCTTGTGATTACTCAGAACATCCTCCTGACCATTGCTCTGGCACCCTTGTTCGGTGCCCTTGTCGCCGGCTTCCTCGGTGCCCGTATCGGGCGCTCGGCCACGCACTGGATCACCATCCTGGGGGTGGCGGTATCGAGCGTGCTGTCGATCAAGCTGCTATGGCTGCTCGCCACCGGTGCGGTCGAGCCTTACAACGCCAACGTCTACACCTTCTTTGACGCCGGCGGCATCACGGCCCACGTGGGTTTCATGATCGACACTCTCAGCGCCACCATGATGGCGGTGGTGAGCTTCGTGTCGCTTTTGGTGCATATCTACACCATCGGTTACATGGCCGATGACGATGGCTACACGCGCTTTTTCTCCTATATCTCCCTGTTCACCTTCTCCATGCTGATGCTGGTGATGAGCAACAACTTCATGCAGTTGTTCTTCGGCTGGGAAGCAGTGGGCCTGGTGTCATACCTGTTGATCGGCTTCTGGTTCAAACGCCCGACGGCGGTGTTTGCCAACCTCAAGGCCTTTCTCGTCAACCGTGTCGGTGACGTGGGTTTCCTGATCGGTATCGCAGGTGCCCTGTACTGGCTGGGCTCGCTTGATTACGCCACCGCCTTTGCCAATACCGATGCCATCGCCGGCAAGACCTTCTCGCCCTGGGATGGCGCGCACTGGTCGATCCCGACCTTTATCGGCATCTGTCTGTTCATCGGCGCCATGGGCAAGAGTGCGCAGGTGCCCTTGCATGTGTGGCTGCCCGATTCAATGGAAGGCCCGACCCCGATCTCGGCCCTGATCCACGCTGCAACCATGGTCACCGCGGGCATCTTCATGGTTGCGCGCATGTCGCCGATCTTCGAGCTATCGGCCACGGCCCTGGGCTTTGTCTTGTTCATCGGCGCCACCACGGCCTTTTTCACCGGCCTGATCGGCATCGTGCAAAACGACATCAAGCGCGTGGTGGCCTATTCCACGCTCTCGCAACTGGGTTATATGACCGTGGCCCTGGGTGTGTCGGCGTATTCGGCGGCAATCTTCCACCTGATGACCCACGCCTTCTTCAAGGCCCTGCTGTTCCTGGGTGCCGGTTCGGTCATCATCGCCATGCACCACGAGCAGGACATGCG
>CAYRJS010000355.1:0-2897 GCA_964424535.1 uncultured Aquimonas sp. | reverse complement strand
CAATACACCCCCAACTCGCGGATGCGACGGGCGATCAACTGGGTGGTCTGAGCCCCGAAATCCAGGATCAGGATCTTGTCGCGGTGGAGTGTGTTCATGGGCGGGAATGGGTGGACGAGAATGGAGAATCGGGAATGGCAAAAGCGGGGGCGCGTTACTTGCGTTGTGATGAGTGAGGAATGGATTCACACCGGGAATGGTGAAGCAGCAAAAGCAAAACCACGATTCCCGATTCTCCATTCCCTATTCCCGCGCCCGTCTTCACCCCATGCGGTAATTCGGTGGTTCCTTGGTGATCTGGACGTCGTGGACGTGGCTTTCGCGTTGGCCGGCGCCGGTGATCTTGACCAGTTGCGGCTTGTTGCGCATGTCCTCGATTGTGGCGCAGCCGACGTAACCCATGGTGGAACGCAGGCCGCCCACCAGTTGATGCACGATATTGCCCACCGGTCCGCGATACGGTACGCGACCTTCGATGCCTTCGGGTACCAGCTTGTCGGGATCAACGGCATCCTGGAAATACCGGTCCTTGCTGCCCTGCTCCATCGCGCCCAGACTGCCCATGCCGCGGTAGCTCTTGTAACTGCGGCCCTGGAACAGTTCAACTTGGCCCGGGGCTTCCTCGGTGCCGGCAAACAGACTGCCCAGCATGACGGTGGACGCACCCGCCGCGATGGCTTTGCCGACATCGCCGGAATAGCGGATACCGCCATCGGCAATCAACGGAATGTCATCCTTGAGGGCTTCGGCCACCAGATTGATGGCGGTAATTTGCGGCACGCCGACGCCAGCCACAATCCGGGTGGTGCAGATCGAGCCGGGACCCACCCCAACTTTCACGGCATCGGCACCGGCATCGCGCAAGGCCAGCGCGGCATCACCGGTCACGATATTGCCGCCGATGACTTGCACCTGTGGGTAGTTCTTCTTGACCCAGGCCACCCGATCCAGCACGCCCTGGGAATGGCCGTGGGCGGTATCGACCACCACGGCATCCACGCCAGCGGCAACCAGGGCTTCGATGCGGGCTTCAGTGTCGCCACCCACGCCGACGGCAGCGCCAACCAGCAGTTGTTCGTCCCGATCCTTGGCGGAATTGGGGTAATCGCGGGCTTTCTGGATGTCCTTGACCGTGATCAGGCCGCGCAGCTCGAAATCGTCATTGACCACCAGCACTTTCTCGATGCGATGGGTGTGCAGCAGGTGCAGCACTTCATCGTCGCTGGCGCCTTCGCGTACGGTGACCAGTCGGTCCTTGCGTGTCATCACGTTGCGCACCGGATCGTCAAGCTTGCGTTCAAAACGCATGTCACGCCCGGTAACGATGCCGACCAGGTGGCCATCCTCCACCACCGGCACGCCGGAGATATTGCGCGCATGAGTCAGGCGCAAGACTTCACCGATACTGGTATTGGGGCCGACGGTGAATGGTTCGCGGATGACCCCAGCCTCGAAATTCTTGACCTGGCGCACTTCGTCGGCCTGGCGTTCGATCGTCATGTTCTTGTGGACGATGCCGATACCGCCCATGCGGGCCATGGCGATGGCTAAGCGGGCCTCGGTCACGGTGTCCATGGCGGCTGAAAGCAGGGGCACGTTCAGGCGCAGGGTTCGGGTCAGGCGCGTGGACAGGGAAACGTCCTTGGGCAGGACGGTGGAATGGGCCGGGACCAGCGAAACATCGTCGTAGGTCAGGGCTTCGGCCAGGATGCGCAGCATCGGCGGCTCCCGAGTTCTGAAGGTAGCCGCGCATTTTACATCGGATCGATGCTGGCATACTGCATTGCGTCTGTCTCGATGTTCCTCGGCCTTCAGGATCCCTGCCCCGCATGGAAAAAACTGTTCTCGTCTGTGGCGGTGCCGGCTATATCGGTGCCCATATGTGCAAGCAACTGGCCCGGGCCGGCTGGACCGTGGTCACATTCGACAACCTCTCCACCGGCCATCGTCAAGCGGTGCGCTGGGGGCCGTTGGTGGAAGGCGACCTGCTTGATCCGGCGGCACTGGCCCAGGTCTTTGCCGCCCATCAATTCCAGGCCGTACTGCATTTTGCCGCCCGTTCGCTGGTGGGTGAATCGGTTACAGAACCCGGTCTGTACCTGCGCAACAACGTCACCGGCACCTTGAACCTGCTCGATGCCATGCGTGCGGCCCAGGTCACGCGCCTGGTGTTTTCTTCCACCGCGGCGGTCTATGGCGAGCCGCGCTATACGCCCATCGACGAGCAGCATCCGACCGCACCAATCAATCCGTATGGCCTGAGCAAGTGGATGGCGGAACGGCAGATTGCCGAATACGTGCGGGCGCATGGGTTGCGGGCGGTTTGCCTGCGTTATTTCAATGCTGCCGGAGCGGATCGTGACGCTGAAATCGGCGAAGACCACACGCCGGAAACCCATCTGATCCCCAATGTCATCCGGGCCGCGCTGGACCCATCAGCAGGCCCGGTCAAGCTCTTTGGCACCGACTACGACACCCCGGATGGCAGTTGCGTGCGCGACTACATCCACGTTGAGGACCTGTGTCGCGCCCATCTGGCCGCGCTGGACTTTCTTCAGAAACAGGCCGGTTTCCACGTCTTCAATCTGGGCACTGGGGCCGGCCATTCGGTGCTGGAGGTAGTGCAACAATGCCGCGCCCAGTGCGCGGGAGCACCGCAAGCCCAGGTGCATCCTCGCCGGTCTGGCGACCCTGCGGTGCTGGTGGCGCGAGCCGACAAGGCTGACGCGCAATTGGGTTGGACACCCGAACTGGATCTTGAGGCCATCATCGAAAGCGCCCTGCGCTGGCATCGCAAAGTAATGGATGCGTCGATCGCGTAGGATCGATCTACAATCCGCGACGTGTCGGGGCTTCAATCATGGTAGGTCGTATATGGACTCCTCCTCTTCCGCAAA
>CAYRJS010000354.1:0-2903 GCA_964424535.1 uncultured Aquimonas sp. | reverse complement strand
GATGACATAGGCCACATCGCGCAGCACGGTTGCGGCGCGTTGCTGGCGATCATCCTCGACATAATTGACCAGCCCATCGGTGCGACCGGCCTTCATGGCTTTGCCGATATTGGCCGCCGAGAGTTTTCCACCCACTTCATTGCGACGGATGGACTCGAAGCGAATCGGCTTCAACACCTGGATGCTGTCCACCACCCAGCGGATCGCCGGCTTCCAGTGGATCGCCTCCAGGATGCCGCGCCCAGCCGACGGGGTGATGACGTCATAAGAAACACGCTCCACCTTCATCTCAGGGCGAGTGAACAGTGCCCGTTCTCCCCAGATGTGCAGTTTGATTCCGTAACTCATTACGCCTCCCTGTTTTCACCACATGTTACCCAGCCACCATCTCACGGATTGAGACGATGGCTTACACCATCAGGCTTTCTGCCCGACGAAACGTCGGGTTATCCCAGCGCAAGCCGAAGCGGGCGTCGTAAAGATCCCGATTGACCAATCGCACGAACTGGTCGCCAAAGCGATCCTCTGCCACGTTCTCGATGGCCTTGGTACACCACAGGGCGTCGTAGGCTGGTTGGGGCACCTGCACGATGAAAGGTTGCAGCTTGCGCGCAGCGGATGGCGCGAACTCCAGATCACGCAGCACGCCATCGACGAATGTATCGGAACTGCCGGTCTCCGGATCGAAGGACACGATGACCGGTCGCATCACGGTTTCGATCATGCGGAACTTCGCCGCAAGCGTTTCCAGCGGAAGACTGTCGGCTTTCGCGCCTTTGAGTTGGCCCAGCAAGTCGTGCCTGTCGAGCTGATTATCGCCTTTGCGCCAGTAAAGCTCCTGGAAATACGCGCGCACGGCATCGAGGGCAAGCAGGTCGTCGCGATGCTGTCGTTCCACCGCACGGAAGGCTTCGGCGAACAGTTTCAGCTCCTGCGGCGGCGCCCAATCCGCGTTCACGTTCTCGAACACCAGCACATCGCTGGATTCCTTCAAGCGACGCCCTTCTCGGTTGCAGCGCCCTGCCGCCTGTGCAATGGAATCCAACCCCGCTTCGGCACGCAGCACGGTGGGGAAATCCACGTCCACACCCGCCTCGATCAGACTGGTACTAACCAGCCGACAGGGCTCACCCGCCTTGAGCCGTGCCCGGACGTCATCGAGCACCCGGCTTCGATGGCGCGCGAACATCAGGGTGCTCAGGTGATACGCGCCGGGTAGATCGGAAATGCGCTCGAACAGGTGGCGGGCATGACGTCGATTGTTGACGATGCACAGCACCTGTTCGCGGCTGCGGATCTGCTCCACCAGGGCATCGTCGTCGAGCGTGCCGATGTGGCGGACGCCGACGCGGCGCAGTTCTTCGTACAACTTCGGTGGATTGGGAGCCAGTTCGTGGACGTGCTCGAAGCCATCCCTGAACCCATCTTTCCTGCCGAGCGCAGGTTGCGTGGCGGTGCACAGCACGATGCTTGTGCGGTAGTTGAGCGCCAGCTCATCCAACAGCTCTACGCAGGGCCGCAACAGGTGCAGCGGCAGGGTTTGCGCTTCGTCCAGCACCACCACGCTGGCTGCGATGTTGTGCAGCTTGCGGCAACGCGATGGGCGGTCCGCGAACAGGCTCTCGAAGAACTGCACCGCCGTGGTGACGACCACGGGCGCATCCCAGTTTTCCATCGCCAAACGGCGTTTCTCGATGGATTGAGGTTGCTTGTTCGGATCGTCGAAAAAGGCGCTGTGATGTTCCAACACGGCCGCTTCGCCTAAGTCGCCCAGCGCGCTACGGAACACACGGGCGTTCTGTTCAATAATGCTGGTGAACGGAGCCACGTAGATCACGCGCCGCAAACCATGCGCTACAGCGTGATCGAGGGCAAAGGCGAGCGAAGCCAGCGTCTTGCCACCGCCAGTAGGCACCGTAAGCGAAAACAGGCCCGGCTTCGAGCCGGCCTCTCCACGCACATGAGCAAGAATGTCGCCACGCAGCGGGTTGATGCCGCCTTCGCGGGGCAATCCGGCCAGATGTGCGTCGAGTCTCTCACGCAGTTGCGCGAGCGATGGCTTGGGGCCAGCCTCTTTGTCGCGGGTGGGATTACCTTCGATGCTTCGATAGAAATCGTCGGTATCGACAAAGTCTGCATCGACCAGACAGGAGAAGATCATGCGGGTCAGCAATGAAAGCTGGAACGCACCGCGTCTGGCCAAAGGCTTGAATCCTTCCGGCAACCCGATCTGCTCGGGCAAGGCGATCTCGCACTCCCAAGCCGGCAGCAACGGCGGAAGCGTGTCGAGGTAGGGTTTCGCCAGCCGATCCGACAGTGCAGTTCGTCGGTCTCCTGCAACACCGTTGGCCAACCCTGCGTGATGGCCTGCGATGGCGTAGGCCATCAAGGGCCCAAGCGATTTGTAACGATGCCGTGCAACCTCTGCACCCCACGTCGCATGATCCACACGCGGTACGGCTCCGGTCAGCCTTGCCTGGAATGATTCGGTGTATTTGCCCAGATCATGCAGCATGCCGGCGGCGCAAGCCACGGCCTCTCCGCCGAACCACCCAGCACGGTCCGCCGCCAACTGACCGACTGCTTCCAGATGGTCGCCCAGCCCTTGCCAATTGGACTTGTCCGTCTCTGAGGTCGAATGAGCGTAGAACTCCATGCGATTGCCCCTGCTTATCTTCGATAGATCAGATCGCTTGCGTTGAGACGAAGGAAGCCATAACCCAGTCTCACCAGTTGAGACTGCAGCCGCCGTTCGTCGGAAAGCTGGCCATCACGTACTTCGCCACCGCCATTGGTCAGCGCTGAAAACACCGGACGCGCTGCATCTTGCGACGGCGCAGCATCATGGTTGTGAGGCGCTTAGGACGCACGATCAGCGCCTGGCCGCTGCATCGCACGGGCTG
>CAYRJS010000353.1:0-2911 GCA_964424535.1 uncultured Aquimonas sp. | reverse complement strand
GCAGGGGACACAGGCCGGATATCCAGCGAAGTCAGATCCCCACCGGTGGCATCCGCCGGGAATTGAGCACTCAACTCGCCCGGGAAGGGTTGCGAAAGCGGCCAGTCGAGAGGCAGCGGGGCTCCACTGAGCGGATGGAAGGCGTTCAGCAGCACATCACCGGCGGCCAGTGTGATCACATCATGCGGCGCCGCAGATTCGGTCGCCGACACCCGGATGCGCAGGAAAACCTCTTCCAGCGCCGGATCATTGTTGGACAAGGTGCCGGCATAGGACACCGTCTCGCCCAGCTTCACACCGGCCACCGGGCCATCGATGTCGAACAGCACCTGGTAGTTGGCGAGATTGGTGAGCACGTACGAAAGGTTGGCGACACCTGTGCTGCTTGCCACCACGTTGTAGCTGCCGGCGTAGTTGTTGGCGGTAGCGCTTGCGCGCACCTCGCCGTTGAAATCCGTCGCCTGCACCGCCGGACTCGGCGGGTTCAGCGTGGCGGAAGTGCCCGATGCAGGCGATGTCAGCGTCACGTCGGCATTCACCACCGCGCCGCCCAATGCGTCCTGGAGACGCGCGACCAAATCGGAACCAAACGGCTGATTGACGTTGGCATCCTGCGGGGTGCCTGCCACCGCAACCAGGGTGGCGGGAGCATTGTCACCGCACGCCACGCCTTCGGGCCGATTGGCAGCAATGGTTGGATCAAACCCAAACGCATCGGCCACTAGCAACTGTCCACCGGAGGTCGAAGCTGTACCGCCGCCATACCAGTTCGAACCCACCAACGCCTGGCCAGCATGGCCGTTCACCAGCGCTGCCGTGGAGGCCAGGATGGCGTTGTGGAAGACATTCGCCACATGCGTGCTGCCGCTGGAGTGGAAGTAGACGCCGCGGTGGTTGCTTGCCTCGATGACGTTGCACGACACAACCGCGTCGACACCGCCATAGATGCGGATCGCGGCGCGCGTGGGGCCACCGTCGGTATCAGCACTGAACAGCTCGTTTCCGGAAACGGTAATGCCGCTTCCGCCACCGATATTGATACCTCCGTGGACGATCTGCTCGAAACGGTTGCCGGTCACCTGGGCATTCGAGTTCGTTCCGCCGAGCTGGATGCCCTGATAGTCGATATTGCTGAAGCTGTTGCCGACCACACTGAGATTGTTCGAGGCTTCGGTCTTCACACCGTTGTAACTGCCACCGGTGAGCTCAGCAAAACGGTTCCGCTCCACCAGGATGTCCTGAGTCAGGTTGTTGCTCAGGTACACGCCATGGCCGTTGATGCCGATGATGCGGTTGTTACGCACCACCACGTCGGTAGCGGTGGTGCTGATAGCCGCAACGGGCGCAGAAGTAGTTGAGCTGGTGCCGGTGATGGTGAAACCATCCAGCACCGAACCGGAGCCCGCCGGAGGAATTCTGACCCGCACAGGCGCATCGGGGGCGATGATGGTTTCACCGCCGCTCCGCTCAGCCACCGCACTGGACGCATCCACACCTGCCTGGGCACCGAGCAGGCGCACCGGCTTGTTGACAGTCACGGCCTGGGCAAAGCTGCCCGCCTCGACCTGGACCACAGCATCGGTGGAGGCCGCCCCCGCGATACCGTTGTTGATGCTGCCAGCCGCGACGGCGTGCAGGCCGCCATGTTCATCAGGACCGCCCCAGACGTTACTTGCCTGTGCGGCCCTGACACGAACCAGTCCGGCTCCGGTCTCGCCGTCCGCAGTGCCCAAGATGGCCTCCAGCCCGGCCAATGTCACCGGCCAGGTGGCCCCCGTGAAGTCGTTGCCGCTACCCAGCGACAGCCGGGCGTTGCCGGTGTGCGTGGTGTCTTCCACGTAGAGGGCAGCATCGACATCCGTGAAGGTGACGTCACGGACCACGAAATCGTTGACCGGACCTCGGTAGTAGCCGGCGTCTGTCGCCAGCACACCGACATCGACGTTGCTGACCGTGCCGCCGCTGATCACGCGCGTGGTCGGCGCAGCCGTGCTGACGATGTTGTTCAGGTAATAGCCGATGCGGGTACGGCCTGCCAGGCCGCTGCCATCGATGTGGTTGTCATTGATCTGGATCTGGCGGGAGCCGGTCAGCCCCTGGATCCATACCGCCTGCCACGGCTCGACCAGTCCTGGTCCGGCAACGGCAGTGAAGGCGTTGCCTTCGACGCGATGGCTGGTGGCCACCGCGCCTCCGTTCTGGTTGAGGAACACGCCACGGAACTGGACACGGAACTCGTTGCGCAGGATGGCCGGCTCCAGCGTGCCGGGATTGGCGAGAGTGAGCAGGTTGCTCTGCACGCCGATACGCACGCTGTCGAACAGGTTATCGCGGACCTGTGCGTACCAGTGCGAGGTCGACAGCACGCCCACACCCCATTCCGAGGGCGCCGCAATGTTGCTGAAGCGGTTGAATTCGATGATGTTGTCGCCGACATGGGCGTAACCGAACACGCCACCGGACTGCATGTTGCGGATGATGTTGTTGCGGATCTCCAGCCCGGCCGAACTGCCGTAGGCGAGGATGCCCGCCGTGGCATCGATATCGGCGCCATTGAGGTCGACACCGGACGTGAGGCCCGGATTGTCGCCATCGAGCACGAATCCGTCGATAACCACGCCAGCACCACCGATACCGATTAGCCGGCTGCTGAAGTAGGAGCTCATGCTGATAGTCGGGTCGGTTGTCGGCGGCACAAGCACCGATTCACCGCTGTCCAGGTTGTCACTGTTGCGGCTTCGGCCATCGACTCCGGCCTGGGCCCCGAGCAGGGTCACCGTTTTGCCGATGGTCACCGTCTGGGCAAAACTACCGGCCTCGACCTGGACGACGCCCCCGACTGCCGCCGCAGCGATACCGTTGTTGATGGTGCCGGCAGATACGGCCGCATCGGTCGAGCCATAGATGTTGG
>CAYRJS010000352.1:0-2914 GCA_964424535.1 uncultured Aquimonas sp. | reverse complement strand
ACGCAGTGCATTTCCACACTCCAAAAAATATTCCGTGAGTCCGTATTTGCCAAGGGAGCGGGTCCCGTAGCCCGATCCTCCAGGGTCGCGGCGGAGCAGGCTTCACGCGACCAGGCACTCCGCGCCGCTTCAGGTGCTGATGGAGTCAGCTCTCTGCCCCTCTTTTATCGGGACAGCATCGTCAGACACGGCACAAGTACTCGGAAGTCGATCCAGCGCGACCGACACACGGGCCGGTGGAGGGGGGACGGCCAGCAACGTGGGTCATCGCCTGCGCCCGCAGCGCAACCCTCCGCCAACACAACCATTCCAACACAACCATTGGAGGGTGCGGGACGCCCGGATTGGCGCTTCGTGACCGGGATCGAGGCCTGGAACGAGACGGCTAGTGCAGTGGTGCCCGCCAATCCGACCGATGTGTCAGGATGAAGACAATCGGTGTTAATCTTCTGTTACGCTACGGCTGTCGTACCGAATTCGGCACAACCTCCTCATAAGGCTGATCGGCAGGAGGGACGGCCCGGCACACGTTCCATCGTGCTCTCTTATCTATTCACACACCTATAGGATGCACCACAGGCCATGAAAGCGAACTACCGACTTCTCCGACACCCCTTGGCTTTGGCACTCGCCACCATCATCGCCATCCCAACAGCCGCGTTTGCCCAGTCCGCTTCCTCCGAGGAGTCCAATGAAGAGTCCCGGGCCGAACAGACCCTCGACCGTGTCACCGTCGTGGGTTCTCGCATCAAGCGTTCTGAGGTGGAGGGCCCTGCTCCAGTAGTAGTCATCTCCCGTGAAGACATCGACCGGGAGGGCTTCCAGACCGTCGGTGACATGCTCCAGACGCTGTCGCAGAACACCTCATCTTCCTTCACGGGCGACTTGGGTGTTTCCGGCTTCACGCCGAATGCACAAGTCGTGAACCTGCGCAATCTGGGTCCGGGTTACACCCTGACGCTGATCAACGGCCGTCGTCCCGCCCAGTATCCACAGCCCTACAACCGCGACAACAACGTGGTCAACGTGAAGGCCATCCCGACCTCGATCATCGAACGTGTCGAGATCCTGACCGGCGGCGCTTCCGCCATCTACGGCTCGGACGCCGTTGCCGGCGTGGTCAATCTTGTCCTGCGCGAGAACTACGAGGGCAATCTGCTGCGGACCACCATCGGCACCACGGCCGAAGGTGGTGGCGACAGCGTCAACATCGAATACACCGGCGGTCGTACCGGCAGCAACTGGAGCACCACGTTCGCATTCCAGTACGGTGAAAACGAGCCTGTCTTCGGCAGCCAGCGCGACTTCATGGCTGACACCCGCAACAACCCATGGGGTCTGACCGTCAATCCGACACTGTCGCTGGTGGCTATCAGTGCCGCCGGCTTGGCGGGCCCAGGCGGCCACAACGTGCTGGCCCTCACGCCGGAACAGTGTGCGGCATTCGGCTACGAGCCCGGCCAGAGCGCTGCACGCGGCGATTGGTGCGGCTCGTACACCCAGAACGGCTCGCAGAGCATCTGGAACAAGGGCCGATTCTACTCCGGCTACGCCTACGGAACCATGGATCTGTCCAATGACACGCAACTGTTCGGCAGCGTGACGCTTTACCAATCCGATGCCAAGTCCAGCAGCGGCACCGAATTCTGGGGGACCTCCGGAAACCGCGGCACCCCGGCCGGTGTGTTCTACGACCCCAATTTCGGAGACCTTCTGCAATTGCAGCGCGTCTTCAATCCGTTTGAGCTCGGTGGCAACGAGGCTGCGTCGACGATGTACGACGAAAAGTCCTACGACATCACTGCCGGTATCCGCGGCACCTGGGCCGACCGCTTTGACTGGGAGTTCTACGCCAGCCACTCGCAATACGACTACGAGGCTGATCGTCCCCGCCTGCTTGCGATGGCGGTCAGCGACTATTTTCTTGGCGAGCAGCTGGGCACCCTGTCCGGTTACCCGATCCACGAACTGAACATCGAGCGCTACACCACACCGATCACCCCGGACATCTATCGCTCCTTCGCCACACGTGTGAAGAACATTGCAGAAACCAGCTCCTCGACAATCAACTTCAATGTCGCTGGCGACCTGTTTGAAATGCCCGCGGGCCCCGTCGGGTTCGCTGGTGTTATCGAGGGCGTGCGTCAAGAATCTCTGCTTGAGAGCGATCCGCGCACCAACCCCCTGCGCCCCTATGACGAGCACACCGTCTACAACCTGACCAGTTCCGGTCGCACCGATGGCTCGCGTGACCGCTACGCATTGGGCGCGGAATTTCGCATCCCCCTGTTCAGCACACTGACCGCCAACGTCGCCGCCCGCTACGACAAGTACGACGACATCACCAATGTCGATGACGCGGTGACCTACAACTTCGGTCTGGAATACCGTCCGTTCAGCAACCTGCTGGTCCGCGGCACGTACGCGACCAGCTTCAAGGCCCCGGACATGCAGCTGGTGTACGCCGAAGGCGCAGCATCGTACTCGACCATCCTGGACGTCTACTCCTGCCGATCAGGTGAGGGACTTGGCCAGACCGATGGCCCACGTTCAACCGCCGATTGCGATGTTTCCGGCGACCCGACCATCTACCAGGCCCAGACCGTCATCGCCGGCAACCCGGGCCTGAAGGAAGAGGAAGGCACCTCGTACAGTGGTGGTTTCGTGTGGGATATCGTCGATGGCATGTCGCTTTCGGTCGACTACTGGCGGATCAAGCTCGAGGACGCCGCCACACAGCTGAGCAGCACCTACCTGCTGGAAACCGAAGCCGCCTGCCGCCTCGGAAGCTACGAGCAGAGCGGCCGTCCGATGCCCAGCGCCTCGGTCTGTGAAAACGTGCTCGGCCTGGTCACCCGTACCAGCGCCCCCGGCACCACTCTGGACGGTCGTGTCGAGCGCCTGAACCAGGCTT
>CAYRJS010000351.1:0-2918 GCA_964424535.1 uncultured Aquimonas sp. | reverse complement strand
GGCACCGGCTCGGTAATGATGGATATCGTGCAGGCGCTGGAAACCGATCCTCGGGACGATCTGGTGCGACTTGTCCATTGCTTTCGCGCCGATATCACCTTGGTGCCGATCAATGAAGCCGTGCGCAGCGGTGATGCCAACGCTTTTACCCAAGCCATGGACGCAGCCGCAGCAACTGCTGCCGCCAATGGCCGCCCTGCGGCGGCCCGGCACACGATCGCGGATACCACGGCATTGCGCCGCCGCTTGAGCATCTGGACCCGCGGCCTGCAGGACATCCTGGCCGATGTGGATATCTTGCGCCCCGTGGATCCTGACTCCGCCGAGCTGGCTGCAGCCCTTGCAGCCCTGCGCCGACAGCAACTGCTATGCGCCCTGCGCGAAGGTCCATTCGGGGCCACGCAAGTCGCCGCCAGCATCGCTGCGCGCCTGCGTGCCTGGGGGCCACTGAGCCTGTGGGCGCAACGGGCCTGGTATCCCGGCCGTGCCGTCATCATCACCCGCAATGATCCCGCAGCCCGCCTCTACAACGGCGATGTTGGCCTGTGCCTGCGGGTACGCAACGAACACGACGAGCCGGTACTCCAGGTGGCTTTCGATCCGGCTCCAGACGCCTCGGGCAAGGACTGCGCCATGCGCCTGTTCGATCCCAACACCCTGCCCCCGCACGAAGACGCCTTCGCCCTGACCGTGCACAAAAGCCAGGGCTCGGAATACGACCACGTCGCCGTCCTGCTGCCTCCGGACCCGCAATCACCCCTGCTGGTCCGTCAGACCCTCTACACCGGCCTCTCCCGCGCCCGCCATTCGGTCGAGCTGTGGAGCGTGGATGCCGTCACCGACAAAGCCATCGGCACGGCATTGAGCCGGTTTGGGCGGTTGGCGGATAGGGTGGTGGCGGGTGTCTGAACGATGTGCTCCATCTGCAGCAGCTACATATCCCGCCGCTCGATGCGCTGGCTGATATCAAACGCCGTCACCGAATGGGTGAGCGCGCCCAGGGAGATGAAATCCACGCCGCTGGCGGCCACGGCGCGAATGGTATCCAGACTCACGTTGCCGGAGGCCTCCAGCTTCGCCCGACCGGCCACGTGACGCACAGCCTCGGCCATGCGTTCCGGGCTCATGTTGTCGAGCATGATCCAGTCCACCCTGGCGGCCAGCGCCTGTTCGAGTTCATCGAAATGGGTGACTTCCACCTCGATCGCCACCTGCGGTGCGTGCGCGCGCACCGCCGCCACCGCCGCGGCGATACTGCCGGCGGCGACGATATGGTTGTCCTTGATCATGGCCATGTCGTGCAGGCCCATGCGGTGATTGTGACCCCCGCCGATGGCCACCGCCTTCTTGTCCAGCGCGCGCAGGCCGGGCACGGTCTTGCGGGTATCCAGGATGCGCGCGCCGGTACCGGCGACCGCGTCCACACAGGCGCGGGTGGCGGTGGCGATTCCGGACATGCGCTGAGCGATATTGAGGGCCGTGCGCTCACCGGTCAGCACCGCCCGGCTGCGACCGGAAAAGCGCACCAGCACGGTTCCTGCGGCAACCTGCGCACCTTCCGCCACCTGTGGCTCCCAGACCAGATCCGGATCCAGGGCACGAAAAACCGCCAGGGCTTCGTCGACACCGGCAAACACGCCTGCGGATTTGGCCACCCACAGCACCTTGGCGTGGGCGTCCGCGGCCACGATGGCCGTGGTGGTGACATCGCCAGAGCCGACGTCTTCGGCCAACCAGCGGGTCACTTGCGCGGAAAAGGAAAGATCGGAGGCAAAGCCGGTGGCATCGTTCATCGGTAGGGTCGCAAACAGGGACGTGGCAAAACCGGGCGCATCCTAGCAGGCAAGACTAGAATGGCGGCCCTCCAACCCCAATCACCGAGAAGAAATGATCGCTGCAAACGATGAGCGCGTGCGCCTGCACATGGCGCGTGCCCAGGCTTCTGTTCCTCTTGAAGGCGCCGCCAAGGAAGCCTGTCGGGAAGAAATCCGCGCCCTGCTCAAGGCCCGCGATGCCGTGCTGGTCGCGCACTATTACACCCATCCGGATGTGCAGCAGCTGGCCGAGGACACCGGTGGTTGCGTCTCCGATTCCCTGCAAATGGCGCGCTTTGGCAAGGGTCATCCGGCGGCCACGCTGGTGGTTGCGGGCGTGCGCTTCATGGGTGAGACGGCCAAGATCCTGAGTCCGGAAAAGCGCGTGATCATGCCCACGCTGCAGGCCACCTGCTCGCTCGATGTGGGTTGTCCGATCGAGGAATTCGGGCCGTTCTGCGATGCCCACCCGGATCGCACCGTGGTGGTCTATGCCAATACCTCGGCGGCGGTAAAAGCACGTGCCGACTGGGTGGTGACCTCGTCGATCGCGGTGGATCTGGTCGATTACCTGGACCAGCGCGGCGAGAAGATCCTGTTCGCTCCCGACAAGCACCTGGGCCACTACGTCGAGCAGCAGACCGGCGCCGACATGGTGCATTGGGATGGCGCCTGCGTGGTGCACGAAGAATTCAAGGCCGAAGGCATCCTCGACCTCAAGAAGGTGCACCCGGAAGCCGCCATCCTGGTCCACCCTGAATCCCCGGCCTCGGTGATCGAGATCGCCGACGCGGTGGGATCAACCACGCAGTTGATCGCCGCAGCCAAACGTCTGCCCAACCCGCTGTTCATCGTCGCCACCGATCAGGGCATCTTCCACAAGATGCAGCGCGAAGCCCCCGGCAAGACCTTTGTTGCCGCCCCAACCGCCGGCAATGGCGCCGCCTGTCGCAGTTGCGCACACTGCCCGTGGATGGCCATGAACGGGCTGGAGAACCTGCGCGCGGTGCTGCGTGCCGACGATGCTCTGGGCCAGGAAATCCGCGTCGATCCCGAAGTCGGCCGACGCGCTCTGGTGCCACTGGAACGGATGGTCAACTTCCG
>CAYRJS010000350.1:0-2939 GCA_964424535.1 uncultured Aquimonas sp. | reverse complement strand
CCGTGGAAATCCACCATCACCACGGCAAAGCCCAGGCCGGCGTAGGTCTGCGGGTTCCAGCGGTAGTGGAAGCTGTTGCCCATCGAGCCCTGCGGACCACCGTGGATGATGAAGGCGACCGGGTATTTCTGCCCGGCCTGATAGTTCCAGGGCTTGATCACGTAGCCGTAGACGGTTTCATCGTTCCAGCCGGGGAAGCTGAACTGCTCGAAGCTGCCCATGCGCACATCGGCCAGACGCTCGGCATTGAAGCGGGCCAGTACGCGCTCCTGACTGCCATCAGGGCGGGCCACGTACAGTTGTGCCGGTGAATCCAGACTGCTGCGGGTGAACACCAGGGCGTTGCGACCCAGATCAAAACCTTCCACCTGACCGTTACCCGGCAGGCGCTGAGCCTTGCCGGTGACAATGTCGATGCGGTGGATCGGGTGATTGCCCAGATCATCGGTGGCGGTATAGATGGACTTGCCATCGGCAGAAAGGGTGATGCCACCAGCAGAATAATCCCACGTCGGAGCAATCTCGCGCACCGCCCCACTGGCCATGTTGCGCGCCATCAGACCGAAGCGATCCGCCTCGAAACCGGCACGCTTCATCGCCAGGTAGTACAAGGTCTTGCCGTCGGCGGAAAACACCGGACTGGTATCCCAGGCGGGATTTTCAGCCGTCAGGTTGCGTGGTTCGGCAGACGCATCCGCCGGCACCTGATAGAGATCGAAATTGGTTGACCAGGCTTCGGTCTGGCCGGCGATGCGCACGGAAAACACCAGGCTCTTGCCATCCGGCGCCCAGGTGTATTCCTCGGTGCCACCAAAGGGCTTGGACGGAACATCACCGTCGATACCCCGGCTGACCCGCACCGGCTCGGCCGCTGCCTTGCCATCGACACCCAGGCTGGCGGTAAACAACTGGTTGCGACGGCCATCAGCCCAGGTATCCCAATGTCGCACGAACAGGCGCTCGTACAGCATCCCCGTGGTCTTGCCGGCCTCACGCTCGGACAGGCGCTTTTCCGTGCAGGCCAGATCCTCGCAATCGGTGAAGACATCGAAATTCATGGCCACGGCCTTGCCATCGGGCGAGAGCTTGTAGCCCTCGACATCCAGCGGATACGCCGTTACCTGCTGGGCCTCGCCGCCAGCCAGGGGCAAACGCCAAAGCTGCATCGAACCCGAGCGCGGCGAAAGGAAGTAAAGCTGCTGCCCATCCGGGGAAAACTGCGCCGCCATGGCGCTGCTGCCCGAGGCCGTCAAGCGCCGCGCCGGAGTGCGCCCATCCATCGCCTGCAGCCACAAGCTCGATGTGGCCTTGTTGGCAGCCACATCGGCTTCGCGCAAGGAAAACACCACCTGGCTGCCATCCGGAGACAGTACCGGCGAAGACACCCGATCCAGCGCCACCAGATCTTCCGCACTCAAGCCCTGCGGCGCTGCCACCGCTGCTGTTGCGGCCAGAAACAAAAACGCACCCGTCACGATTCGGATCATCGCCCGATCCCTCCACGCCTGAAATCAAACCCCGGATGGTAGAGGGCAAGGGCGTGGGCGCAAAGTGCCAAAAGTCGCACCCGTTTCAGGCTTCGAACAACTGCTGCGCGTCCTGATAGGTAAAACGCCCGCCCAGGGCATCAAATTGCCCGGTTTCCTGCACTGCGCGCAAGGCTTCATCAGCCGCGCCATAGGCCACCGTGGCCAGGCGCGTGGCCGTACTGACGCGCTTGACGCCAAGCCGCGCCAGTTCCGCCAACGAGGGCACGCCCGCGCCCGCGGCCACATTCACCGGCACCGCCACTGCTGCGGCAAAGCGCGACAAGGTATCCGGATCACGCAGACCAATCGGAAACAGGCCATCTGCACCGGCAGCAAGATACGCCCGACCCCGCGCCAGGGCTTCATCCAGAGGCGCCGCCGGGTCTGGCAGCGAGTGCATCCAGCAGTCAACCCGGGCATTGATCACCAGGGCAATTCCGGCCGCATCAGCTGCCGCCCGTGCCGCCGCAACCCGTGCCGCCGCATCCTCGATTGAACGCAACGGCCCATGCCCCGGCAAGCCATCTTCCAGATTGATGCCGACCACTCCGGTAGCCAGCACCGCCCGCACTGTTTCGGCCACCGCCTGCGGCGTATCCCCATAGCCACTTTCAAGATCCACCGTGATCGGCACCGACACCGCCCGCACAATGCGCGCAATCGCCGCCAGCACCTCACCCAACGGTGCCTGCTCGCCATCGGCATAACCCAACGACCACGCCAGACCACCGCTGGTGGTGGCGATGGCTGCAAATCCCTGTCGGGCAAACAGCGCCGCACTGCCCGCATCCCAGGCATTGGGAAGCAGCAGAATTTCCGCTTTCGTGTGCAGACGCCGAAACGCCTGCGCCAAATCCTTTTGCTGTTCCTTGTCCATCAACCTGCACCCTGCAAAACGACCCGCAAGGTTACACCCATGCCCGCTCAAAGCCCATTGGCTCACGGAACACCCCCAAGCCGTTGCCAAGCAGCTCATAGCAGCGTCAGTGCCGAATCCTTGTCAGCATCTGGTACGTACGTGATGATCGTGAGATAAGGGAAGTTGTGCTGTCACCTGCAAGTCGAGTTCAAGAGGATCAAAATCACGATGTCATGGGCACTTCCACACTCGACAGGGCACATTCGACTCCGGCGACTGCGCACGGATGACTTGATGGATTTCCTGGCCTATCGCAGTGATCCCGTGGTGGCGCGTTATCAAGGCTGGGATCTGATGACAAAGCAGGCTGCCCTCGATTTTCTCTCAGAGGAAGCGCAATTCACGGAGCTTGTTCCGGGTGGATGGTCACAACTGGGGGTGACACGGACAAACAATGATGCCTTGATCGGAGACGTCGGCCTATGGCTTTCCCCGGACTCAAGTACGGTGGAGATTGGCGTCAGCCTCGCGCGCCACGCCCAAGGGCAGGG
>CAYRJS010000349.1:0-2942 GCA_964424535.1 uncultured Aquimonas sp. | reverse complement strand
TATTGGCCAGTTGCACGGCGGCATCCAGTTGCCCCATGGCCAGGGCCATTTCGGCGCGCCACTGCAGCAAGGTCGGATCATCCGGGCTCAGTTCCAGGGCTTGTTTCAGGCTGGCATCGGCAGCCGCCCAATCCTGCTGGCGCTCCTGCTCGATGGCCGCCTCGACCAGATCATCCACCAATGGATCGGCCAGCGGTCGCACCTCGATACTCTCGCCATCGCCAATCCCGGCCAGACGTACTTCGCCGATCAGATCAACGGCGTTGGAAACAGGCGTTGTCGCTTCGATTTCGGGTCGAACTGGACCTGGACCCGCGCAGGCCGACACCAGTATTCCCAGCACCACCACAAGCCCTGACCACCGGTTCATCGTCCTTCTCCTGCACCAAACCACTGCCGCAGATGGGCCATCCGGCAACTCCGGTGCTCCAGCGGCACAAAGCCCGCGACAAAGGCATAGCGTCGCGCTCCCGGACAATCCTCGTCGGTGGTGGCCAGTTCCTGTGCATCCACCCAGGCCCATTCCAGCCCGGTTTCATCGACCACCAGGGGCGAGGTCGGCACTTGCCGGAATATTTCAGCCCACACTTTCATGGCGCCACTGGCCCCGAACAGGCCGGTCGGCTGGTTGGCATCATTGCCCACCCAGACCACGGCCAGATGGGTGCCGGTGTAGCCGGCAAACCAACTGTCACGGCCGTCATTGCTGGTGCCGGTCTTGCCAGCCGGGTGCAACCAGCCCAGGCCTGCCGCGCCCAGGCCACGGGCGGTACCCGAGCGTGCCGTTTCCTGCAAGGCCAGGGACACCAGGCGGGTAGCGATGGTGTCACCAGCCTGTGGCGGTCGCGGGGCCACATCGTAGCGTTGCACCGGCGTGCCGTTTGCGGCCAGCACCCCGCGCACGGCCCGCAAGGGTTGGAGCTGACCACCGGAGGCGATGAACTGGTAGGCCTGGGCCATCTGCAAGGGCGTGGCATCGACGGCGCCAAGCAACAGCGAAGGATGCGGTTGGGCCGGTATCGCCGCGACCACGTCCAGCAGGCGCGCCAGCAACTCGACGCCAACATCCAGACCGATGCGCACCGTGGCCTGGTTGTAGGAATGCACCAGCGCGGTTTCCAGCGTGACCCGGCCATGGCTGCGACCATCGGCATTTTCCGGGCTCCATTGACGGTTGCCGGGCAAGGGCACGGTGATTGGCGCATCATCCACCTGCGTCGCCAGGGCATAACGCCCCGGTTGGGCCAGAGCCAGCAGGTGCACAAAGGGCTTCAACAAGGACCCTACCGAACGCCGGGCATCCATGGCCCGGTTGAAACCGTGGCTGCCAGGATCACGCCCACCCACCAAGGCCAGGATTTCGCCCTGGGAGGTATCGGTCAGGACCAGGGCAGCCTGCAAGGCGGGCCGACCCTTTTGCGTCAGCGCCTGCAACTGGGTTTCAACGGCCTGTTCGGCCACGTTCTGGGTTGCGGGCGACAAGGTCGTCAATACCGTCAGGCCGGCGCCACGCAGGGCATCGGGGGCGTAATCGCGCTGCAACTGATCCCGCACCAGAGCCAGGAAGGCGGGGTAGCGATCACGTGACAGATTGCCGGTCCGAGTGATCCCCAAAGGCCGGGCACGGGCGGCCTGATGTGTTTCCGGGTCGATCAGGCCGGTCTCCAACATCACGTCCAGAACCACGTTGCGCCGGGCCAGGGCGCTGTCCGGGTGACGGCGCGGATCGTGGGCCGAGGGTCCTTGGACCATGCCGACCAGCAAGGCGATTTCGGCCTCGGAAAGCTGATCCGGCTCACGTCCGAACCAGAATTCGGCCGCGGCCGCGATGCCGTGCACGGCCTGCCCGCCCTGTTGGCCCAGATACACCTGGTTGAGATAGGCCTCGAGGATGGTGCGTTTGTCAAAACGTGCCTCGATGATCAGGGCGTAGAGGATTTCCTTGAGCTTGCGGTCCAGGCGCTGCTGCCGGGTCAGGTACAGATTGCGCACCAGTTGCTGAGTCAGGGTGCTGGCCCCTTGCCGCACCTCGCCATGACGCAGGTTGATCCAGGCCGCCCGCGCCATGCCTTTGAAATCGATGCCGAGGTGATGCTTGAAGTTGCGATCCTCGACCGCCTGCAGGCTCGACAGCAGCAGGGCCGGCACATCTTCAAGACGAACCAGGCGGCGTTCTTCCTGGGCCTCGCCATACAAGGTGGCGATCCGGGCCGGATCCAGGCGTACGCGGCTGACGGCCTTGCCGCCTACCGCCAGGCTGCGCAAACGCCCACCATCGATACGCAATTCCAGCCGTTGCGAAGGCCAGCTACCTTCCAGATCGGCGAAACCGCGAGTGAAAATCTGATAGGTGTCACCCTCGCGTCGCCAGGTTCCCGGTTGGGTCAGCCCGGAATCAGACACGAAGCGGGCCGCGTCCAGCTCGGCCTCCAGAGCCTTGGCACTCAAGGCGCGTCCTGGAACCAGTTCCAGGGGTTGCGCCAGTACCCGGGTGGGAATCTGCCAGGTCAGGCGCGCAAACGCAGCCTGGACCTGATGGTCAGCCACCCAGGCGTAGGGGCCAAGAAAACCCAGCAACACGCCGAAGCCCAGCAGCATCAAGGGCAGCAATCGGCGCAGCCAGAGCCAGAACCAGGCAAAAGCGGTTGAAATGAAACGACGTGTCAAGACGAAACCGGAGAATCAAACAACGCACAGTGTAATTGACGATGGCTGGCGGCAAGGTGGCCATTGCAGGGATAATTACCGATCTTTCGTGAATTTCCCCTGCCGGTACCGCCTTGACGCCTTCCTCGCCCGCCTTGCCCATTCTGTGCCTTTACGACCCTTCCGGCACGGCCAAGTCAGGGCTGGCAACGCAGGCGACCTCCGAGGCCGGCATCGAGTGCTTCAAGGCCACTACCGGCAGTACGGCTGGTCAGGCCTTGCTGGCTTGTGCTCGC
>CAYRJS010000348.1:0-2946 GCA_964424535.1 uncultured Aquimonas sp. | reverse complement strand
AGTTCCAGTCGGCATCCAGGGGTGAGGTGACCCGTTCCAGCATGGCGCTGAACAGGTCGGCCTTGTCCTTGAAATGCCAATACAGCGCCCCGCGCGTGACTCCGGCAGCATGGGCGATATCGGCCAGTGAAGTCCGGGAGACGCCGCGTTCCTTGAACAGCAGTTCGGCCGCATCCAGCAGGGCGGTGCGGGTGGCCTGGGCTTCTTCCTTGGTGCGTCGTGCCATGGGACGGAAGTTTGAATAATGAACGAATGGGGGTGTCGAAGAACCACAATTATATCGTATACATTCGGGAATGTATGTATAATTCCCAACTTGTCGATCTGTCGTCGGCTTGGTGTCCAAGCCTGCCGCCGGCAGTACGCACGCTGATCCATCCGTGCACTGATTCCATCCACCTCGGCCATTGGGTCGAGGTGATGTCTTGCTGACCTTTCGAGAACAACAACCATGCAAGCAGTTCAAGCTTTCGCCCGCTCATCCCTGTACCGTCGCTTGCCCTGGATGGGCTTGATCGCCGTATCGTCTTTGCTGTTGGTCGCCTGTGGCGGCGGTGACGGTCAAGGCGGTGCTGGCGGCAACCAGAGCCCGCCCGCCGTGGGCGTGGTCGTGGTGCAACCCCAGGACTTGCAGTTGACCACCGAGTTGCCGGGCCGTCTGGAATCCTCGCGCATCGCCGAGGTGCGGGCGCGGGTGACCGGAGTCCTGTTGGAGCGGGTGTTCGAGGAAGGCAGCGACGTCAAGGCCGGACAACTGTTGTACCGCATCGATGCCAATCCCTATGAAGCCAGTTTGCAGTCGGCTCAGGCGCAACTGGCCCAGGCCGAAGCCCAGTTGGCCGACGCCAAGGCCCGGGCCACGCGTTATGAGCCGCTGGTAGGCGCCAATGCCGTCAGCCAGCAGGAATATGACGCCGCCGTGGCCGCCCAGAAAGCCGCCGAGGCGCAGGTCGCTGCCGGCAAGGCCGCCGTGCGTGCCGCTCGCATCAATCTTGATTACGCCCGCGTGACGGCACCGATTTCCGGTCGTATCGGCCGCTCCCTGGTCACCGAAGGGGCCTTGCTGAGCCAGGCCGAAGGTACCCGTCTGGCCACCATCCAGCAGATCGATCCGCTCTACGTCAACATCACCCAGTCGGTGAACGAAGTGCTGCGCATGCGCGAAGCCCTGCAGGCCGGGCGTCTGGAGCGGGTGGGCAATGACGAGGCCGTGCCGGTCGAGGTGTTGCTGGAAAACGGTCAGGTTTACGAGCATCCGGGGCGTTTGCTGTTCACCGATCTGAGCGTGGATCCGGGTACTGGCCAGGTCAATCTGCGAGCCGAAGTGCCCAATCCCGATGGCTACCTGCTGCCGGGCATGTACGTGCGTGCGCGCATGCAGCAAGCCGAACTGGAACAGATCGTGGCTCTGCCGATGCAGGCCGTGACCCGCGGCGGTGCCCAGGGCGATACGGTGATGGTGATCGGTGCCGATGGCTCGTTCCAGCCGCGCACGGTTACGGTCGGGCTGATGCACGATAAGCAGTGGATCATCACCGGCGGCCTGCAGCCGGGTGAGCAGGTGATGGTGGATGGCTTCATGAAATTGATGCCGGGCGTGAGCAAGGTCAAGCCGGTGCCTTTTGGCGCTGATGCCAAGGCGGATGCCGCGCCGTCAGCCGCGCACTGATCGAGGCCACCAGCATGTCAAGCTTTTTTATCCATCGTCCCATTTTTGCCTGGGTCATCGCGATTTTCGTGATGCTGGCCGGCGCCGTTTCGATCACGCAACTGCCGGTTGCCCAATACCCCTCCGTGGCTCCGCCCACGATCCAGGTCATGCTCAGCTACCCGGGCGCCAGTGCCAAGACCATCGATGAAACCGTGGTTTCGTTGATCGAGCGCGAGATGAACGGCGCTGACGGTCTGATGTACATGGAATCGACCTCGCCGGCGGCGGGTTTTGCCCAGATGGCCTTTACCTTCGAGCCGGGCGTGGACCCGGATATCGCCCAGGTCGAAGTACAGAACCGAATCGCCCGGGCCGAGCCGCGCCTGCCGGATATCGTCAAGCGCACCGGCGTGCGCGTATCCAAATCACGCGCCAACTTCTTGATGGTGGCGGCTTTCAACTCCGATGGCCGAGCCAGTCGTGAAGACGTGGCTGATTACGTCAACCGCAATATCCTGCCGGAGATCCAGCGTGTTCCGGGCGTGGGTGATGCCACCTTGTACGCTTCTGGCCGGGCCATGCGCATCTGGGTCGATCCGCAGAAGCTGGAAGGTTACGACCTCACCCCGGGGGATGTGAATGCAGCCATTGCTTCTCAAAGCATGCAGGTATCCGGTGGCACCCTGGGTGATACGCCGGCCGTGACCGGTCAGCCGATCAATGCCACCATCGTGATTCCCAGCGGTCAGCTCACCACGGCCGAGGAATTTGGCGATATCGTGCTGCGTGCCCGGGCCGATGGCTCGGCGGTGCGCATTCGCGATGTGGCCGAAGTCGAACTGGGGGTCGAGAACTACGGCTTTACCTCGCGCATGAACGGGGCGCCGTCGGTAGCGGTGGCGGTCCAGCTCAATTCCACCGGCAACGCCATCGCCACCTCGAAAGCGATCCAGGATCGTCTGGGTGTACTGGAGGCTTTCCTGCCGGCCGGGGTGACCTGGGATGTCCCCTATGACACCTCCAAGTTCGTCAAGATCTCGATCACTAAGGTGGTCCAGACCCTGATCGAGGCCATCATCCTGGTGTTCCTGGTGATGTTCCTGTTCCTGCAGGATTGGCGCTACACCCTGATCCCGACCATCGTCGTGCCGGTGTCCTTGCTGGGGACCTTCGCGGTGCTGCTGGCTGGCGGTTTTTCGATCAATATCCTGGCCATGTTCGCGATGGTGCTGGTGATCGGCATTGTCGTGGACGATGCCATTGTGGTGGTGGAAAACGTCGAGCGCATCATGGCC
>CAYRJS010000347.1:0-2964 GCA_964424535.1 uncultured Aquimonas sp. | reverse complement strand
CAGATTTCCAGCGGCTTGGGCTGCTGGGCGGTGTGCGGATGGTTCGGACCGGCATAGACCTTGAGCTTGCGGAACATGGCACGACCCAGCGGATTCTTCGGCAGCATGCCCTTGACGCCGGTCTCGATGACGCGTTCCGGATGGCGCTCCAGAGCCTGGCCCAGGGTTTCGCTCTTGAGGTTGCCGATGTAACCGGTGAAACGGTGGTACATCTTGTCCTGCATCTTCTTGCCGGTGGCGTGGATCTTCTCGGCATTGATCACGACGAGGTAATCGCCGGTGTCCACGTGCGGGGTATAGACGGGCTTGTGCTTGCCGCGCAGACGCAGGGCGAGCTCGGAGCACAGGCGGCCCAGGGTCTTGCCACTGGCATCGACCACGTACCAATCGTGCTCGACGGTTTCAGGCTTGGCGCTGAAGGTCTTCATGTCGACTACTCGAAAATATGGGTTCAATCAGACATCGAGCCCACGAAAAGTGGGTCGAAAGGAGCGGAATTGTATCAGGTCATTCTGAACTGCACAACACATGCCGGTATCGACATTTCCGACCGGGCACCCGTGTGTAAACTGGCATGACCTTCTTTATTGGTATTCCACCATGCTCATTGCCTACGGTTGCATCCTGATCGCCGTCTTGCTGCCCTACGTCTGGGTGGGAATCGCCAAGACCGGCGCGCCCGGCTACAACAACAAGGATCCGCGCGGCTGGATCGCCAAGCAGGACAGCCGCCGGGTGCGCGCCGCTTATGGTGCCCACCTGAACAGTTTTGAAGCCTTTGCGCCGTTTGCCGCAGCCGTGCTGATGGCACAGTTTGGTGCCGTCGCGGTCGAGCGCATCACCTGGCTGGCCGTGACCTTCGTCATCTGCCGGATCCTGCACGGGATATTTTATCTCACCGGAAGCCAGGCCCTGCGCAGTCTGGTCTGGTTCGGTGGCCTGCTGTGCGTGCTGGGGCTGATGGGCTCGGCCATTTACAATCTGATGGGCGTGTAAGGCTCAGTCGGGCAAATGCTCGAAGATCTTGCTGTTACCCTTGGAGTCCAAGCGGCAAACACCAGCAAGCCCGGCCGCAGCCCTACTTTCAAGGTGAGAAAACAATGAGTCCGGAAGAACTTCTGGCCCAATATGGCCCACGCGAATCAATGGCCTATGACGTAGTGGTGGTCGGTGCCGGCCCAGCCGGGCTGTCAGCCGCGATTCGTCTCAAGCAACAGGCCGCCGAGGCTGGCCGTGAGGTTTCGGTCTGCGTGCTGGAAAAAGGCTCCGAACCCGGTGCCCATATCCTGTCCGGGGCCATCGTCGATCCGCGTGCGCTCACCGAGCTGATTCCGGACTGGGCCGAACGCGGCGCCCCGCTGCGGCTCAAGGCCAGCCGCGACCGTTTCCTGTTCCTGTCGGAAACCGGCGCCCGGGCCACGCCCAACTGGCTGTTGCCGCAGTGTTTTCACAATGAAGGCAACTACATCGTCTCGCTGGGCCAGGTCACGCGCTGGCTGGCCGAACAGGCCGAAGCCCTGGGCGTGGAGATTTTCCCCGGCTTTGCCGCCACCGAGGTGTTGTACGACGACGCCGGCGCAGTGCGAGGCGTGGCCACCGGCAACATGGGTATTGGCAAGGATGGCCAACCTACGGCCGAATTCCAGTTGGGCATGGAACTGCAGGCGAAATACACCGTTTTTGCCGAAGGTTCGCGGGGCCAGCTCGGCCGGCAATTGATCGAACGCTTCAAGCTGGACCAGGACCGCGATCCGCAAAGCTACGCCCTGGGCATCAAGGAGTTGTGGCAGGCGGCACCGGGCAAACACGAACCGGGGCTGGTGATCCATACCGCTGGCTGGCCGCTGGATTCGGATACCTATGGCGGTTCCTTCGTGTATCACGCCGAAGACGGGCATATCGCCATCGGCTTCGTGGTCGGGCTGGACTACAAGAATCCCTGGCTCAGCCCGTTCGAGGAATTCCAGCGTTTCAAGACCCACCCGGCTATCCGCCAGTACCTGGAAGGTGGCACACGCATCGCCTACGGCGCGCGCTCACTGACCGCGGGCGGCATCCTGTCCCTGCCGAAGACCATTTTCCCTGGCGGGGTCATGGTGGGCTGCGAGGCCGGTTTCCTCAATGCCAGCCGTATCAAGGGCAGCCATGCCGCGATCAAGACCGGCATGCTCGCAGCCGAGGCCATCTTTGCCGCCCTGGGCCAGGGCCGCGCCCATGACGAACTGACGGCCTTCCCCGAGACCTTCGAAAAGAGCTGGCTGCACGCCGAGTTGATGCAGTCGAAGAACTTCAAGCAGTGGTTCAAGAAAGGCCGCAACTTTGCCACCTTGATGACCGGTATCGAGCAGTGGTTGTTGCCCAAACTGGGCATCCGCAATCCACCCTGGACGATCCACCGCGACAAGCCCGACCACGCCTGTCTGGAACCGGCGGACCAGCACCGCAAGATCGACTATCCCAAGCCCGATGGGGTGCTGACCTTCGATCGCCTCAGCTCGGTATTTCTGTCCAGCACCTACCACGATGAAAACCAGCCCAGTCACCTGACCTTGAAGGATGCGTCCGTGCCGGTCGAGGTGAATCTGGCCAAATACGCCGGTCCGGAGGCCCGTTACTGCCCGGCTGGGGTCTACGAATTCGTTGGTGAGCCTGGCCATGAGCGCCTGCAGATCAATTTCGCCAACTGCGTGCACTGCAAGACCTGTGACATCAAGGACCCGACCCAGAACATCGTCTGGACCGCGCCCCAAGGCGGTGGTGGGCCGAATTACCCGTCGATGTGACGGCCCCGTTCACCGGCAATCCTCATTCAACATCCGGAGTTGCATCCATGTCCGATACCCCTGCCTATGTGCCCCCCAAAGTCTGGACCTGGGACAAATCCAGCGGTGGTCGTTTTGCCAATATCAACCGGCCGATCTCCGGTGCCACCCATGAGAAAGTGCTGCCAGTTGGCAGCCATCC
>CAYRJS010000346.1:0-2981 GCA_964424535.1 uncultured Aquimonas sp. | reverse complement strand
CGGTGGCTCCGGGCGTACCCAGCTCCATCATCGCCTGGGCCTCGAAATGGCTGCGATTGGGCGTGGGCATGCCGGTAGCGTGCACGATGCCGAGCTTGTTGGCGTTGTAGAGCTTTTGCAGCCATTTGGGCGTGGTGTTGACGGCATCGCCGGTACCGCCACCGGCGCGTGGATGCCAAGCCCAGGAGGTGGTGCCGATACGCCGCAGGCGCGCAGGCGGGATCGCCAGCGAACCACGTTTGGCTTCGTAACTGATCCGATCCGGACCGCTCCAGGGCACCACCAGATGCAAGCCATCAATGGCGCCACGCAGGAATACATAAACCAGAACATCGCCCGTGCCGGCACTCTTGCTGCCAAGCACTAGCGGATCGAAAAATGCCATGGCACGACCGGTGCCCGCCCCGACAGCAGCGGCGCAACAGCCTTTGAGGAAATCTCGACGGTGGAGGGTCATGATCGGATCTCCGTGGTTTATCGCTGATAGAACTCGGGGCACATCGCCACCAAGGCGACGGTGGCCCGCAAGCGGGGCAGGGTGTAGTGCTTGCTCAGATCACCTGAGTTCCAGACGTTGTCCCAGGTGAGCTGCACCGTTGCAGCCTGCGCTGGATCCGTGCGTTGACCGAGGAAGCACACAATCTCGTCACGTCGTTCCGACGCGATCTGGTGACCGTGGATGCGATTGATCCAGAAATCCACAACCGCACCCGCTGTGGCTACGGCGGGTGTGGGAAATTGTGCCCGACTGACTTCCTCGATCCGCAGGAAGTAGGCCGCGGGTGAGTTTTCGTCCCCGCCAGGCACGCGCAATTCCGGCAGACGCGAGAGCACGCGCCAGGTCTGTGATAGTGGACTGACCGCCTGCCACTTGCGGCTGTGATCGGGATAACCATCAGGCGTGGGCCAGCGGAAAGGTCCGTGGCCGGTTTGCTGGAACAAGCTGGTCAGCTCGCTGTAGCTGTTCCAGGTGGCGGTGCGTGGCTTGGGCGTGATGCTGGCTGACGTGGCTCTAAACGCCTGCATCAAGGCTTCCCAAGGACGCTTGGTCTTTTCACCCCAAGTAGTCTTGAAGGCCGTGGAGTTGAGGATATGCCGCAAGACCTGGGCGATCTGGTCAGGCGCCTGCCACTGCGCCTTCCAGATCTGCGCGGCAGATTCGACCAGATCTGCAGATGGATCATCGGCAATGAAGCGCCGACACAGCTTGCGGCAGATATTACGGGCGGTGCCGATATGTTGGCAGAGCAGGTCGAACACGGTTTGCCCATCGGCCATCGCCGGGCGGTTGGCGATGATGTAGTAGCCAAGGATGTATTTGCCGGCCTTGTCGTGCCAGGGCGGGTAATAAAGAAATTCGCCGGTGTCGTATTCGGGAGAATCGGGAAATTCCCAATGATCATCGCGCATGGTCCAGCCAGTGAGCGCGCGTGCGGCCTCATACACATCGTTGTCGCAATAGCCCAGCGGCACACCGTTGCCATCGCGTGGCACATCGTTGGGGTCGATCGTCGGGTAGTAGTGCGCTGCACCCAGGGTATGCAGTTCGCATAGCTCGCGGGCGAAATTCTCGTTGAAGCCGGCACCGCGACTGGACTTGTTGTCCAGAAACATCAACATCGCCGGCGCCTTGGCCACCTCTTCCAGCAGGGCGCGAAAGTTGCCCAGGGCGTAGCGCTTGCCGCTGGTCGGATGCGCGTTTCGCATCACGTCGCGGTCGTAGTGCATGAACACCGGCGCGATGGAGTACTCCCAGCCGGTGACATTGAAATGGTTGTGCCAGAAGTCGACCATCACTTCAAACAACTGACGCTCGCTGTACACCGCCCGCACCAGCTTCAGACAAGCCGCTTCATCGCACGGCCAATAGCGTTCGTTGCCGCTCGCCTGGCTGCCGCGCACGTAAGTTGCCCACATCTGGGCCAGGGTCAGATTGATGGTGGCATAGCCACCCGAAGCGATGCGGTTGTCGCAGGCGCTATCGCTGATCGTGCCGGGATCAAGCTGTCGATCAACCCATGTCGCCAAGCGAAGATCATCCGTCGGTCCCAGCGCATTGAACGCCGCCACATCACCCGGGCGCGGCCCATAGGCACACTTGTTCAACACCCGCACCGCCAACGGCGGCAAAACCGGATCCATCGGGGGTGATTCCATGCCATCGGCGAAGATGAGATCCGGCAAAGAGCCAGAGGGCGCAGACGTTGGAGGCGTATCCATCACAGTGGCTCCGGCAAATTGTTACGCTTTGTGACATTAGCCCATTGCCATCCTGAAGTGTCAATGCGACCTGAAGAAAACCGTGACGGACAGCAACAAACGCTGACGCGATCTCTCAGACGTCAGGTGCTGCAGAATCCTTGGCGTTGGTTGCCATTTGCAAGCTGCAAGGCACATCGTCAGATGTGGTTGCAGCAGGCCTGACAGCTCGTTGCCACCGACAGAAAGTGCGCTTGTCTCGCCTTGGTGCCCGTGTGATCATCGCTCGGCAAACCAGCGCAACTGACAATTCTGGAGATGCACGTCGAGAGAAGCCTGGACGGACTTTTCCCGCTATTCCAGCGGAGGCTGGAATCCATTTTGAAATGAAAACATGAACCCCGAAGTTTGTCGGGACGATGGGTTGGTCGCGGTTTCATTTGGTTCAGTAAATTTTCCGGAAAAACCGAGCATGCGTTCATTTTTTGTGTTTGAACGGATAATTATTCTGCTGGCGAATTTTTACATCGTCAACCAACCGGAATAAAAAACCGAGTAGTGAATAACATTTTCAGGTAACGGCTTTGATAATCAGAATTCCAGTGTCGCTTGCAATAATGGCCGTTGTTGTCGTTGGGTGTTCTTCTATGCCCGACAAGCAGGATCGCACAACGATGTTTACGGCTGATGGTGCGGTTTCGGCGGAAATCGTGTACGAGCCGTCTGCCGACCGGTATGAAATCCAGCCTGGTGAGGAATATGTTCGTGAGTTGCCCATGCGT
>CAYRJS010000345.1:0-2982 GCA_964424535.1 uncultured Aquimonas sp. | reverse complement strand
GCCCAAGACCATCCTCGATGCGCTTGGCTATTTCGATTTTGCCTTCGCGGGTGAGCAGGTCCACCGTGCCCATCTCGCGCATGTACATGCGCACCGGATCGGTGGTACGGCCGGCTTCGGCGTCGAGAGCGGAGAATACGGCGACGGCTTCCTCGGTGGCGGTTTCGTCGTCGTTGGAGGCCGTGGGAGAGGCATCGGACAGCAGCAACGATTCGGCATCCGGCGCCACTTCGTGCACGCCGATGCCCATGTCGTTGATCATGCTGATGATGTCTTCGATCTGTTCCGGATCGACGATATCATCGGGCAAGTGGTCGTTGACCTCGGCATAGGTCAGATACCCTTGCTCACGGCCCTTGCTGATGAGCTTCTTGATCTCCGACTGCGGATCCTGATTGTCGATCGCCATGGGTTGCTTGACCACACAGATAAAGTGTAAAGAACGCACCAGTATAGTCTTTTGGGCCACTTGAGACCATCATTGGGCTGAACCGGTGTCCAATGAAAACATGTAATCGTGGGTCAATTCACATTCCCTGACCCTGCTGTCGCAATCAACACGCCAGCCAGAAAGTAACCGGGCCATCGTTGACCAGATTGACTTGCATATGTGCACCAAAGCGCCCGATTTCAACCTTTCCGTGCCGGGATCGACAGGTTTCGACCAGGCGATCAAACCACAGGCGGCCATGTTCCGGGCTGGCGGCCGAGGTGAAACTGGGGCGCATGCCCTTGCGGGTATCGGCGGCCAGGGTGAACTGGCTGACCAGCAGCAGACCGCCGCCGGTGTCCTTGAGCGACCGGTTCATGCGCCCGTCCGCATCGGGAAAGACGCGATAGCCCAGCAGGCGCTCGCACATGCGTTCAACCTGGGCTTGTCCGTCTTCGGGTTGGATCGCCACCAGGGCCAGCAGACCGGTGTCGATGGCGGCAATGCGGACGTTGTCAACCGTCACGCTGGCTTGGCTCACCCGCTGGATCAGGGCAATCACCCTGATCTCCGGTGGCCGAAATTTCCTTGGTACATTGGATATTCCCCCGAATCCACACCGCGCAGCATGCTAGGGGTTTTCCCCTGATGCAAGACATGGACGCCAAGGCCCGGGTGCTGTGGTGGGTGCTGCGCCTGCTGGGCGCATTGCCTTTGGCCGGGTTGCAGCGGTTGGGAGCCGGCCTGGGCTGGTTGTCCAGACGCCTGGGATCGCGTGAAGCCCGGGTGGCCCGGCGCAATATCGAACTGTGCTTTCCGAATCTTTCCGAATCCGAACGCAGCGCGCTGTGGCGCAACAATCTGGCTGAAACCGGACGTACCCTGACCGAGACCCTGCGCTGGTGGACGCATCCGGCGTCAAGCAATTTGCGCCATGTGACCCAGGTGCGCGGCCAGGACCTGCTGGACGAAGCTCTGGCCAGTGGCCGTGGGGTCATCATCGCGGCCCCGCATCTGGGCAATTGGGAATTGCTGAACCAGTGGCTGGCCCAGCACTCGGACCTGGCCATCGTTTACCGTCCGGCGCGACGAGACTGGATGAACGCGGTGATTCAACGGGGGCGTGGGCAGCCGGGCGTGGAGCAGGTCGCGGCCGAAGCCGCCGGGGTGCGGACCTTGTTCAAGCGTCTCAAGGCTGGTGGCATGGTCGGTATCCTGCCGGATCAGCAGCCCAAACGTGGCGAGGGCGTGTTCGTGCCCTTCTTTGATATCCAGGCCCTGACCATGAGCCTGTTGCCGCGCCTGGCCAACCGCACCGGAGCCGTGGTGTTGCTGGCCTTTGCCGAGCGTTTACCCGATCACGCCGGTTTTTGCATCCACTTGCGCGCGACCCCGGCTGCCATCGCTTCCGATGACACCAGCGTGGCGGCAGCGGCCCTCAACCAGGCTATCGAGGCGTGCATCGCGCTGGCTCCTGCGCAATACCAGTGGAGCTACAAACGCTTCAGCATGCGCCCCGATGGCGCCGAACCGCCGGTTTATTGAGCGGCGGCGGCCGAACCCGGCTTGATGAATTTGAGCGTCATGCGGTCGGACTCGCCGATCTGCGCGTATTTTTCACGATCCTCGTCGCCCAGGGCAAAGGTGGGCGGCAAGGTCCAGACACCCTTGGGGTGATCGGCCGTGTCATTCGGATTGGCGTTGATTTCGCTGCGATCAGCCAGTTTGAAACCAGCCGCCTCGGCCAGATCGATGACCTGCCGCTCGGTCAGATAACCGCTGCTGCCGTCCGTAGCCTCGTCATCCTTGGCCCGGTGATCCACCGTACCCAGCACGCCACCGGGCTTGAGCACATCGTAAAAAGCCTTGAAATAAGCCTCGGCCGTGCCTGCCGGCACCCAGTTGTGAACGTTGCGGAAGGTCAGCACCAGATCGGCAGATCCAGGTTCGCCAAAGACCGGAGCAGCAGCGTTGAAGCGGCGCAGCTCGGCCTTGCCGTAGACGTCCGGATTGGCACTGATCTTTTCTTCCAGGGTCTGGTTGAGGCGGGCGTAGTAGGCCGGCTGGTCGGGCAGGAGTTCATCCCAGATGGCCCCGATGAAATGACCACCATCGCGCAGAAAGGGGGCGATGATATCGGTGTACCAACCGCCACCCGGGGTGATTTCGATCACGGTGGCGTCAGGAGCAAGGCCGAAAAACGCCAGGGTTTCAGCCGGATGACGATACCCATCGCGGGCGCGATCGGCTTCGGTCCGGTGCTCGCCGCTGGCAATCTTTTCCAGGCGCATGCGTGTTGCCCTGTCGCCCTTGTGTTCTTCGGCAGGCTCGGTCCGTACTGCCCTGTTCAGTTCCGCTGTCGTGGCTGCAGAGGCGGTGGCGGCTTCGGTCGTGGGTGCTGCCGTCTCAGGCGTGGTTTCGCTGTTCTGGCAAGCGGTGAGGCTGGCCATGCAGGCCAGAATCAGCAGGGAATAGATGATGCGCATGCTCGAATCTCCAGTGGGTTCGCGAGATTGAAAGGATGGCCTGCAAGCATGAATCATCTGCCCGCG
>CAYRJS010000344.1:0-2997 GCA_964424535.1 uncultured Aquimonas sp. | reverse complement strand
AGATGTCGTCATCGGACAGGCTGGCGACCATGGCCGCAGTTTCCGGATACTTGCCAAAGAAGTGTTCGCGCGTGTAAGCGCCACCGAAGGCCTTGCAGTTCTGGTATTCGCCGTCAACGGTTTCCATCATCAGCTTGCGCAACACGCCATCCTTGTCGCGGGCCAGCAGCGGATCCCAGTAGCTGCCCCAGATCACCTTGATGACGTTCCAGCCGGCGCCGCGGAAGATACCTTCCAGTTCCTGGATGATCTTGCCATTGCCACGCACCGGGCCATCCAGGCGCTGCAAGTTGCAGTTGATGACGAACACGAGGTTGTCCAGGCCCTCGCGCCCGGCCACGGAAATGGCGCCCAGGCTCTCAGGCTCGTCGCACTCGCCATCGCCCATGAAGCACCAGATCTTGCGATCGGATGCCGGCAGCAGGCCGCGGTGTTCCAGATAGCGGCTGTTGCGGGCCTGGTAGATCGCCGTCAACGGGCCCAGGCCCATCGACACCGTGGACATCTGCCAGAAGTCCGGCATCAGCCAGGGATGCGGATACGAGGAAATACCCTTGCCGTCCACCTCCATGCGCAGGTGGTCAATCTGATCTTCGCTCAGGCGGCCTTCGAGGAAGGCGCGGGCATAAAAGCCGGGACTGGAATGGCCCTGGAAGTAGATCAGATCACCGGGATGGTTTTGGCTGGGCGAGCGCCAGAAGTGGTTGAAGCCGACATCGTAAAGCGTGGCCGAGCTGCCGAAGCTGGCGATATGTCCACCCAGATCGCCCGGCTTGCGGTTGGTGCGCACCACCATGGCCATGGCGTTCCAGCGGATGATCGAGCGGATGCGCCACTCCAGCGCCGGATCACCCGGGCTCTTGGCCTCCAGGTGCGGGGGAATGGTGTTGATGTAATCGGTGGTCGGATTGAACGGCAGGGATCCGCCGGTACGACGGGCCTGGGCCACCAGGCGCTCCAGCAGGTAATGGGTACGCTCGTTGCCTTCGCGTTCGGTTACCGCCTGCAGAGATTCCAGCCATTCGCGGGTTTCCGCCGGGTTGCTGTCTGGCAGTTGTGTATCGGTCAACGGATTCATCATTCCTCCCTGCCAGGCTTCCGGGTCCGGCGTATGTCTTGGTTATTGCCTTTCGCGTGTGTATCACATCTATCGATGCAAGCACACGCAACAGCGTGTCAGTTTACCCGATGCAGCAGGTCACGCCGAAGTTGTGACAACACCCTGTCAGGGCATCTTCACGACTTTGGGAATCATGCTCCAGACCGGTCACAATGGACATTGGTTGAGACCGTATTCATCTGCATGCTTACCCTGCCGCCGCTTGCGCTATACGTACACATCCCCTGGTGCGTGCGTAAATGCCCCTACTGCGATTTCAATTCCCACCGTGCTCCCGAGGCGCTGCCACAGCGCGAATACGTGGCGGCCCTGATCGCCGATCTGGAACAGGATCTGCCGCTGGTCTGGGGGCGCACGATCACCTCGGTATTTTTTGGTGGCGGCACCCCCAGCCTGTTCAGCGGCGACTCCATTGCGGCTTTCCTTGATGCCGCTTCGGCCCGATTGTCGTTTCGACCGGGGCTGGAGATCACCCTGGAGGCCAACCCCGGCACCATCGAGCACGATCACTTCGAGGCCTACGCCCGCGCCGGGGTCAACCGGCTGAGCATCGGTGTGCAAAGCTTCGACAACGGCTGTCTGGCGCGTTTGGGTCGCATCCACGATGCCGATCAGGCCGAACGTGCGGTCCGGTTGGCGCGCGCGGCCGGCTTCGACAATTTCAATATCGATCTGATGTATGCCTTGCCGGGTCAGGACATGGCCATGGCCCTGGCCGATCTGGAGCGCGCCTTTGCCCTGGAACCGGCGCATATCTCCCATTACCAGCTCACCCTGGAACCGGGCACGCCGTTTGCCAAGCAGCCGCCGCCGGGCTTGCCCGAACACGATGATGCCTGGGCTTTGCAGGAAGCCTGTCAAGACGCCCTGGCCCGCCACGGCTATCTCAATTACGAGGTTTCCGCCTACGCCCAACCCGGGCGCCAATGCCGGCACAACGTCAACTACTGGCGCTTTGGCGATTACCTGGGCATCGGTGCCGGAGCCCACGGCAAGATCACCTTGCCGGCCGAGGACAAGATCCTGCGGCGCTGGAAACTCAAGCACCCGCGTACCTACATGGACAAAGCCGCGACCACCGAGCGCATCGGCGGTGACGAAATCATCGCCCCGGCGCAGCGACCGTTTGAATACATGCTCAATGCTCTGCGTCTGGTCGAGGGTTTTTCCCTGACGGATTTTGAACTGCGCACCGGTCTGGAACGCGCAGCCATCACGCCCCGGATCAACGAGCTTGTCGCCAACGATCTGCTGGTTTGCCAGGACGACCACGTGGCGCCGACCGAGCTGGGTCGGCGCTTTCTCAATGACGTGATGTCGGCGTTTCTGGTGTAGGCCGATCAGCCCCGCAGGATCGTGCGCAGGGCAGCCAGCAGGCGATCCACGGCATCAGGACGGGCCGAAGCACCCATCAGGCCCACGCGCCAGATCTTGCCGGCCAAGGGTCCCAGACCCGCTCCCACTTCGATACCGTGTTCTTCCAGCAAGCGCCGCCGTACCCCGGCTTCATCGACACCCTCGGGCACCACCACGGCATTGAGCTGGGGCAGGCCGTGGCGTTCTTCCACCAGCAGGTTCAAGCCCAGTTCGCCCAGACCATCACGCAAGCGCTCGTGGCTGGCTTGATGCCGGGCCCAGGCCGCTTGCAGACCTTCCTCGCGCAAGGTCAGCAAGGCCTCGTGCAAGGCGTAGAGCATGTTGATCGGGGCGGTGTGGTGGTAGCTGCGTCCGCCAGTACCGTCCCAATAGGCCATCACCAGGCCCAGGTCGAGGAACCAGCTATGCACCGGCGTCTTGCGTGCCTTGACGACCTCGGTGGCACGCTGGCTGAAGGTCAAAGGCGACAATCCCGGCGGTGCCGACAGGCATTTTTGCGA
>CAYRJS010000343.1:0-3006 GCA_964424535.1 uncultured Aquimonas sp. | reverse complement strand
GTCGCACTCTGGCACATCGCGATGCCGTCCGTGGGAGGAGGAGTCCATCCCATCACCCCTACGCGGGCGACGCATCCTTTCCGTCGGGGGCGTAGCCCCGACCTACAGGGCGTCGGTGTTGCTCTCGACCTTCGACCAATCGGCCAACCATGACCTCCGTCATACGGGCCGGGTACCGGCATCGGCTACTCTGGGCACCTGCTTTCACCCGGTGCATCCCATGTCCAGACTGATCCCCTTGCTCACCTTTGGCCTGCTGTTGCTGCCCGCCACCGCGCCCCAGGCCCAATACCGGCAGCCTCCCGAACCTCTGCTCGGGGTGATGCGTGCACAACTGCCGGCCGTGCCGCGACTTGATCCTACCGGCACCACCGTCTTGCTGGTGCAACAGGGCCAATATCCGGGCATCGAACGGGTCGCCGAGCCTTATCTGAAACTGGCCGGGGTGCGGATCGAACCCAGCGCCCATACCCGCCATGACATGTCCAGCGGTTACGGCATCCGCACCTGTCTGGAAGGATTTTCCCTGCTCGATGTGGGCAGCAGCGCGATCACTCCGGTGAGCCTGCCCAAGGATGCCTGCCCCGGCTGGCCGCAGTGGTCGCCGGATGGACAGCGCTTTGCCTTCGCCAACACCACCGCCGAGCGGGTCGAACTGTGGATTGGCGAGGTGGCTGATGGCAAAACCCGCCGTGTCGAGGGCGTCCAGCTCAACCCCATCCTGGAAAGCACGGTGCAATGGCTGGGTGCGCGCGATGCCCTGATCGTCAAGGCCGTACCCGCCGATACTGGACCGGCGCCGCAGCGGGCCGCGGTGCCACCGGGTCCGGAAATCAAGGATGCCACCGGCGACAGTGGCGAAAGCAGCACCTATGAGGCGCGTGACACCTTGTCCAGCCCCGAGGATGAAGACCAGTTCGAATACTGGGCCCGTGCCCAGTTGCTGCGCGTGGATGCCCGCACCGGTGAATGGGCGGCGGTTGGCGAGCCCGGCGTAATCGGTGAAGTCGATGCCGCGCCCGATGGTCGCCATGTCCTGTTCGATGTGCTGCAGCGCCCGTATTCCTACGTCGTCACCTGGTCGCGCTTTGCCCGCAATGTCAGCGTGCTGGATCTGGATACCGGCAAAACCACCGTGCTGGCCAGCCTGCCTGCCGCCGAAAGCGTGCCTGTGCGTGGCGTTCCCACCGGCCCGCGCAGCTTCGAGTGGCGGGACAACGAACCGGCGACCTTGCTCTTTGCCGAGGCCCTGGATGAGGGCAACTGGAAGAATGAAGTGCCCCAGCGCGATCGCATCCTGCAATGGCGCGCGCCCTTCAAGAAACCCGCGCAGGAAATAGCCCGCACCACGCAGCGTTACGCCGGTCTGTCCTGGTTTGAAAAGGGTAGCAAGGCCCTGCTGGCCGAATACGACGCCAACCGCAGTTGGTACGAGGTGCGCCTGGTCGATGCCGACAAGCCGAAGGCCGTAGGACGCGTGCTGTGGTCGCAATCGCTGGATGAACGCTACGCCGATCCGGGCAACCCGGTGATGCGGCGCCTGGCCAATGGTGCAGCGGTGCTGCTTGAACGCAATGGCCAGTTGTTCCTGTCCGGATCCGGGGCCTCGCCGGAAGGCGATCGTCCCTTCCTCGATCGTTACGACCTGGCGACCGGCAAGACCGAGCGCCTGTTCCGCAGTGAGCGCACGGCCTACGAGCGTTTTGTCGGTTTCGTGGCTGATGGCGAGCGTTTCATGACCTGGCACGAGTCGGTCACCCAGCCGCCCAATGCCTATCTGCGCCGCCTTGGTGCAGCCCTGACCGATGCTCCTGAAAACGAAGCCGTTTATGCCTCCGAAGCCGTGGCCCTGACCCGGTTCCCCGATCCGGCCCCATTGGTGCGGCAGGTGGAAAAACGTCTGGTGCACTACACCCGCAAGGATGGCGTGCCCCTCTCGTTCACCCTCTACACCCCGCCCGGCTATGAGGAAGGCACGCGCGTGCCGGCGATCCTGTATGCCTACCCGATGGACTATGCCGATCCATCCCAGGCTGGCCAGGTGCGCGGTTCCGAGCACACCTTCACCCGCTTGGCCAATTACCGCCTGCTGCTCCTGGCCGGCTACGCCATCATCGACAATGCCGCGTTCCCCATCGTGGGCGATCCCAAGAACGCCTATGACACCTATCTGGAGCAACTGGTCGCCAATGCCGAAGCCGCTGTCGACAAGGCCGTGGAACTGGGCGTGGTGGATCGCGAGCGTATCGGTATCACCGGTCATAGCCATGGTGCCCTGATGACGGCCAACCTGCTGGCCCACACCGACCTGTTCCGTGCTGGCGTCGCCAGCAGCGGCGGCTACAACAAGACCCTGACGCCGTTCGGTTTCCAGAACGAACGTCGCTCCTTCTGGGCCGCGCCCAAGGTCTACGACGAAGCTTCAGCCTGGTTTCACGCCGACAAGATCAACGAACCCCTGCTGATCGTGCACGGCGCCGACGACGCCAATCCCGGCACCGAAGTCACCCAGTCCCCACGCCTGTTCCAGGCCATCCGCGGCCTGGGCGGCACCACCCGCCTGGTCATGCTGCCGTACGAACCGCACTGGTACACCGCGCGCGAATCCAACGAACACTTCGTCACGGAAATGCTCGACTGGTTTGATCGTTACGTGAAACCCGAAGCGGATTGAATTGGGGTAGGTCGGGGCTACGCCCCCGACGGTTCGGATCAACAACGTCGCCCACGTAGAGCCTGCCCCGGACTTGATCCGGGGGGCGACCTACGAAAAGCACCGTGGCGGATCGGAATCATGTTCCCGACGGTCCAACCCCCAACACCATGGTAGGTCGGGGCTACGTCCCCGACGGTTTTTCACACCCCAACGGTCAAAACCAACGTCGCCCACGTAGGGGCAACCTACGAAAAGCATCGTGGTCGGTCGGGGCCACGGTCCGGCGGCATTCCCCCAGACGCAAAAAACCCCGCCGAGGCGGGGTTTTTTGTGGGTGATGCGTGCCTTGC
>CAYRJS010000342.1:0-3007 GCA_964424535.1 uncultured Aquimonas sp. | reverse complement strand
GCCAGCAGCGGGCGGCTGACGTTGATGTCATAGACCAGCCCAGCTTCGGCCCGGCGCAGACCGGTGACCTGCCCGCCGCCGGCCAGGCTGTACTCCGGCGCGCTGCCGGTGCCGGCCTCGTCGCCGAAAACCAGCTCAAGCGGGGCCCGGCTGTCTGGCCGAAATACAAGGTCGAGCGGGTTGATGGCCACACGTCACCACCATTACGTCAGCACCACGGCGCCGAGCGAGAGCAGGCCGCCGGCAGCGTAATACGGGCTCGTCTCGCCCTCGGGCGTGTCGGCCCCGGCCGCGCGCCAGAAGCCATCGTGCGACGCATCGGTCACGTCGCCGACGTGCAGCACGGCGCCGTCAGCAGCCATCAGCTCGGCCCAACGCGGATGGCCTGCCGTCATGACCAGCGCGGGTTCGCCGGGCGTGAGCACCAGCGTGGCACCGACGATGGTGCCGCAGGGCTTGGGCAGCACGATGGTGGCCATGGGCGTGTTTCCGTGCGCGCCTGGAGTGATCGGGATCGACGTGCTGTACACGCGGATGCTGGCGGTACCGCTGCCGGCGTCCAGGCGATCGAGCGTGGCCTGCAGATGAGCGGCGAGCAACGCAGTGGCGGGCATGTTGATCACGAGCCGCTCTCCCCGCGCTTGAGCGAGACGCCGGCCACTGGGCGCATGTAGTTCTCGGCGGCAGGGTTGTCGGGATTCGACGGGTACTCGGCAAGAGCAATGTATCGCCGAGCCGCATCAATGTGCTCGAACACGCATAGGCCCGACGTCGGGTCTGACCACTGCTCTGCGACGGGGATCTTGCCGGCAGCAGCCAGCAGCGTGACCCGCGCTCGCATGGGGACGTCCTGTTCGCCGATCCGCATCTTGATGACAGCAGACAGCGAGTCGGTGCCACCCCAGACCATGTCCGCCGCCATGATGGTCCCGGCCGATGTAAACGCCGAGATCACCACCCTCGCCCCCAGTCAGACAGGTCAAACATCACGGCGCCCCTATAGTTCGCGGAAGCGCTCCCCTCCAAGGAAACAGGTACTGCCAGCAGCTTGCGTCCCATAACGCCTGCCTCGACTATTTCTCCGAGCGAAAACACGCCATTGACTCGTGTCAGCACGTGGAGCAACCCTGGCAGATAACCACGGACGTATGAGCCCTCAGTCAGCCGCACATTTGACAGCAACAACCCGTTTCCCGGGGCGTTCGGATGAGGGATCGATGTGAATTGAATGGACCCGCTGATAGATTCAGATGACGAGTTGATAGATGGAGCATCGGTCTGATGCCTACCGATCACAGATTCTTGATTGCCTAGATAGTTTTTGGCGAGATATAGCGCCCCATTTGACGCATGGTTTTTTGCCAGATTGGACGGCGAAACCGAATTGGCCCCGACGAATCCAGCAATGAACACCCGACCAGCATCGACCGGAACCATGCTGCGGAACTCGCCGCAGCCACACAGGATGGCCCCAGTATTGCTGTTGTCGCCGTACACCGCGAAATAGACGGCAGAGTGGTCCGCAACAACGACCCACGCCCGGCCTGAATTAGCCCATCCAGTCGGCCAATAGACGCCACTGCTCATCTGACCGACGGTCGGCACGGGGGACAGCCCATCGTCGACCGATGTCATCGAATCGAACAATCTGGCAGTCGCGTAAGTATTGCCGCTTGCGTGATTCACTCGCAACACAAAATCAGGCGCCCATTCGGCCGTCGGTGAGAACACCGCAGTTTGCGAATCTGAAAACAGCTCGGCCCACCCAGCCGGCGCAAGTCTAGCTGTGATCGCACCCGTCGCAGCACCATCGGGCACATCGCCGGCCACCGGATAGCTGATCGTGTGTTGATCAACTACCGTCAGCCTGTGCTCACCATTGAGCTGTGCCGGCGTAGCCCCTGTGATCTCAACGACCTGCCAGTCCAGGTATCCGTGTGCGGTCGCAAAAACTGCGGTAGCGACACCTGCGTTGACGGTCAGCGTCTGGACATTGACAGCGCCGACACCCGTGACGAGACAGGCTCGCAAAATTGCCGGAATCGAGCCTGCGGCCGTCGATGTATTCGGCGGCGTGACCGGCTGAGTTGACAAAAAGAACTTGACGGATGTGTCTGCCATGATCAGCTCCCGCTCGGCGGTCGATCCACATCGCCGCCGGCTAAAAGATCAAACGAGTAGTCTGTGCCGGCGGCCATGCTGGGCTGCACGGTGCGGATGACGGCCATGGACTGCATGGCGGCGACCATCTTCCCGAACAGCACGTTGCCCGCCGCCCAGCCGCCGCCCCAGCCGGCGGCGTTGAGCTTGAGCAGGCGCGTGGCCGGGTCGAACGGGTTGCCCGGTTCGTGATCCACGTTCTTGCTACCGGTGCCCATGAAGCCGCTGAACTCGCCGATGAAATCGAACTCGTCGGTGTTTTTGAAGCGCCAGGCATAGCGCTCGGACAGCGCACCGGCGTTGGTGACCACCACCGGGTTCGGGCCTTTGGCGTAGGTCGCTGGTGCCTCGTCGCCGATGGTGTGATCGGCCCAGGTGATGCCGTCCCAGGTCTTTTGGTCCCACAGGTCGACGAAGCGGGCAAAGGTGTTGCCCCACAGCAGCGCCGAGCTGACGACAGAGCCAGCCGGGAAGTCATAGGACAAGGGGAAGTTGAGCTGGAGCGTGCCGTCGATCTGCACGTCCATGACCTGCCGCATCTCCTGGATGCGGTGCTCGACGGTGACCGGCTGCGCCCAGCCAGACGTGTCAATCACGCGCACCTGGCCTGCGTTGAGGTCTGCCTCGGTGGCTTCGAAGCCCTCGTTGATCAGCTGGCCATTGGCGTCATGCAGCCACACGTGCGTGACGCGCTCGCGGCCGATGTCGATGATGTCGTCGTCTTCGTAGGTCGCCGGCTCCAGCTTGTCGTTGTGGCCGATGATGACCACGCGGCCGCGCCGGTGGATCGGCACGCGGCCGTCCTGCGGCAGGCGCACCGGATCGAGGCCCAGGATCTCGGGGTCGA
>CAYRJS010000341.1:0-3021 GCA_964424535.1 uncultured Aquimonas sp. | reverse complement strand
TTTCTACGCCATGTTGCGCGCCAGTCCGGACAAGTTGTTCGGGGTGATGACCATGGGCGGGGCGGTGATGATCCTGTTCCTGCTGCCGTGGCTGGACCGCAGTCCGGTCAAGTCGATCCGCTATCGCGGCTGGCTGACCAAGATCCTGATCGCGATCTTCGTGGTGGCCTTCGTCTGCCTGGGTTGGCTGGGCCTGCAGTCGGGCAGCACGGTGCAGACCTGGATGGCTCGCCTGTTCACCTTCTACTACTTTGCCTTCTTCATCACCATGCCGGTCTGGACACGCATTGATGCGACCAAGCCGGTTCCGCAGCGGGTGCCCGAACATGATTAAGCGACTGATTGCCATTTCATTGTTGCTGGTTCCGGCCTTGGCGTTCGCGTCTGGTGATTCCGTGCTGCAGGACAGCCAGCTCAACCATAACGACAAGGCCTCCATGCAGCGAGGCGCGGCCCAGTTCATGAACTACTGTTCGGGCTGCCATTCCCTGGGCTTCCAACGCTATTCGCGCATGGCTGCCGACCTGGGTCTGACTGAAGACGAGGTGATGGACAACCTGGTCTTTACCGATGCCAAGTTCGGCGAGCAGATGCACACCAGCCTGCGCCGGGAAGATGGTGAACGCTGGTTCGGCACGGCGCCACCGGATCTGTCCCTGATCGCCCGCAACAAGCCGGGCGGCCCGGATTGGGTCTACACCTTCCTCAAGTCCTTCTACGCCGACGCCTCGCGTCCTTCGGGCTGGAACAACCTGCTGATGGCAGGTACCAGCATGCCGCACGTGCTCTGGGAACAGCAGGGCATCCAGCACCCGGTCCTGGACAGCGATGGCGCCATCGAGCGCCTGGAACTGGCTGCGCCGGGCCGGCAGAGTCCGGCCGAGTATGAGCGGACCGTGCGTGATATCACCAACTTCCTCAACTACGTGGGCGAACCCGCCGCCGGCAAGCGCCGGGCCTTGGGGGTCTGGGTGATCTTCTTCCTCGCCGGTTTCAGTATGCTGGCCTGGTTGCTCAAGGAAGAATACTGGAGGGATGTGCACTGAAGCGCGGCCTTCGCGCGAGCACGGAAACCTGGCCGAGATCCGGGGAGCAATCGAGTACGGGAGCGTGACACATGCTGGTGACGAGCACGATGCGAATGCGAAATGTCCTGACCCTGTTTTCCGCGCCCGATTGTGTGGTTTGCCATCGGATCCGGTTCATCCTTGCCGCCAAGGGTGTCAATTACGACATGGTGATGGTTGACCCGAACAAGCCTCCCGAGGAATTGATCGAGCTCAACCCTTACCACTCCGTGCCCACCCTGGTGGAGCGCGACATGGTCCTGTATGCGGCCTCGGTGGTGTCCGAATACCTCGATGAGCGTTATCCGCACCCGCCCTTGATGCCGGTCGATCCCTTGTCGCGGGCTCGTCTGCGCCTGGCCATGCTGCGTATCGAACATGACTGGGTGCCGCATATCCAGGCTATCCAGCACGGCAGCAAAAGCCAGGCCGACACCGGCCGCAAGCGCTTGAAAGAACTGTTGTTGGCGTCCTTGCCCCTGTTCCAGGCCTCACGCTTTTTCCTGAATACGGAAATGAGCCTGGCCGATTGCGCCATGGTTCCGATCATCTGGCGTTTGCCTGCCCTGGGCATCAAGTTGCCCAAGGAAGCCCGTGCCATCGAGGATTATGGCCATCGCTTCTTCCATGGCGCCGGTTTCATGCGCAGCATGACCGAGGAAGAACGCTTGCTGGGCGATCTGTCGGCATGAGCAAAGCGGATGCGGTAGTCATGAGCTCCAATCGGCCCTATCTGATCCGGGCCATGTACGAGTGGATCGGAGACAACGACATGAGCCCCTATCTGCTGGTGGACGCCTCGATTCCCGGAGTCCAGGTGCCACCCGATGCCATTCGCGATGGCAAGGTGGTCTTGAACGTGGCTGCCCGGGCAGTTTCGCAACTGGACCTGGGCAACCACATGATCAGCTTTCTGGCCCGCTTTGGCGGTGTCAGCCGCAGCATCGAGATCCCGGTGACAGCGGTCCAGGCCATCTACGCCCAGGAGACGGGCCAGGGCATGATGATGCCGGCGGATGTGATGGCCGAAGAAGCTGCACTCGAAACCGATGACGGACCCGAGCCGACACCACCGCCCAAGCGCGGCGCGCATCTGCGCGTGGTCAAGTAGATTCGCCTGACCCCGTGCGGGCCGGCGGTGCGGGCAGACGCACCTGGATTTGCCAGGCCTGGTTCTCTGGAGCAACGACGGGTGCTTCCGGCTTGGCCGGAGGCGGCGGCATGCGTACCCACTGGAGCCGATCACCGTGCAATTCGAGGTGACCGCGATAGCGGTCATGGCCATCGGTGGAGTAATCGAAGCGATAGCGGCGCAAGGCGCGGATCCAGCCATCGGGAGCCCGGCGCAAACGCAGGTGCTCCAGCATCACGGTGTGGTCCAGCCACTGCACGCCACTGGCTTCGCAGGCCTTGCGGCCGTGGTAGGTGGCGATTTCAGCAGCGGCGCGGACGTTCGACCAGGTCAGCACGACCACGCCGAACACCGCCAGAACGATGATGGCCGTAAGCATGGCAAACAATCACGGTCGAGGTGGATATCCAAGCATGGGGTCTGGGATGACGTTGTGCAATGGCTGATCAGCCGGCGCGGTGGATGTCGATCCTGGAATCGCCGGAATGCACGTTTGCCCGTACCGGCTGTCGGCCTCCGGGTCCATGTAGAATCACGGGTTGGATCAACACACGCAATAAATGGTTTTCCAATGGCAGGACATAGCAAATGGGCGAATATCCAGCATCGCAAGAATGCTCAGGACGCCAAACGCGGCAAGATCTTTACCAAGATCATTCGTGAAATCACCATAGCCGCCCGTCATGGCGGCGGCGACCCGGCCGCCAACCCGCGCCTGCGCCTGGCCATGGACAAGGCCTGGAGCGCCAACATGAACAAGGAAAATGTCGAGCGCGCCATCAAGAAGGCGACTGGCGAGCTGGAAGGCGTGCATTACGAGGA
>CAYRJS010000340.1:0-3033 GCA_964424535.1 uncultured Aquimonas sp. | reverse complement strand
GCTTCCGCCGGCTGCCGAAGTGGCACTGCCCGATGACCAGGTACCGCTGATCTGAACCTGTGAAGGTGGCCGGCTCTCAGGATCATGCTACCGCTTCGTCCGGTTCTCCTCCCTCTCCATCGATGATGTCCAGTTCGGCATCGGACAGGCCCAGTTCCACCGAGGTTTCCGGGTGGCGAAGGCAGAAATCGGGGATCAGCGGCGCCGCGAAACAGGCCCGAAGCGGCTTACTATCGGCAGCAAGCCGGTCAGGCCAGGGCGGCCGGACTCAAACCAAACGACCTCCAAGAAAGCCAGGACGCTTCAGAATACCGGGACGGCTCACACCGCCTTGGGCAAATTGACCCGCCGCATGAGTTCTTCGGCGCTTTCCTTGCGCTCGCTGTAGCGGTCCACGAGGTAGGGCGAAACATCGCGGGTCAGCCAGGTGAACTTGACCAGTTCCTCCATCACATCGACCACCCTGTCGTGGTAGGCCGACGGCTTCATCCTGTTATTGTCATCAAACTCCTGAAAAACCTTGGCCACTGACGACTGATTCGGGATGGTGATCATGCGCATCCAGCGCCCGAGCACGCGCATCTGGTTGACCGCATTGAAGGACTGCGAGCCGCCGCAGACCTGCATCACCGCCAGCGTCTTGCCCTGGGTAGGGCGCACAGCACCAGCAGCCAGGGGAATCCAGTCGATCTGGGCTTTCATGATGCCGGTCATGGCGCCGTGACGCTCGGGCGAACACCACACCATCCCTTCGGACCACAGTGCCAGTTCACGCAGTTCTTGCACTTTTGGGTGGGTGTCTGGCGCATCGTCGGGCAAAGGCAATCCACTGGGGTTGAAGATGCGTGTCTCAGCGCCCATGGCTTGCAGCAGCCGGTCAGCTTCTTCGACCAGCAGGCGGCTGAAGGAGCGCGGGCGCAGGGAGCCGTACAGTAGCAGGATGCGTGGTGGGTGGCCCGAGTGCGGGCGCAGCAACTGTGAGGGATTGGGCACACGGAAATGTTCAGCCTGAACCTGCGGCAGATCGGCCAAGGGTTGGGAGACGGGCTTAGACACGGCGACCTTTTGCATCGATGACCACTTCACCATCTTCCTTGACGAACGAGCCCTGCTGCGGATCCGGCAGGATGTCGAGCACCATCTCCGACGGGCGGCACAGCCGTACTCCCAGCGGCGTAACCACGATGGGACGGTTGAGCAGGATGGGGTGTTGCTGGATGAAGGCCAGCAATTCTTCATCTGTCCATTTCGCGTTGCCCAGGTCCAGCTCGGCGTAAGGTGTACCTTTTTCTCGAAGCACCTCGCGCACCGAAGCGCCCATAGCGCTCAGCCAGGACTGGATCTGCTCAGTGCTGGGTGGATTTTTGAGGTACTCAATGACAGTCGGCTCCACCCCACTGTTGCGGATCAGGGCCAGCACGTTGCGCGAGGTGCCGCAGGCGGGGTTGTGATAGATGGTGATTTTGGTCATGGGATCCTCTGTGGTTCAGACGGTATGGGGTTTCCAGGCGTTGACGATAGCTACCAGCGATAGCATGACGGGCACTTCAACCAGCACGCCGACCACGGTGGCCAGTGCAGCGCCCGAGTTCAGGCCAAACAACGAAATGGCGACGGCCACCGCCAGCTCGAAGAAGTTGGACGTTCCGATCAGGCAGGCCGGGCCGGCGATGTTGTGTGGCAGCTTGAGCCACCTGGCGCCCCACCAGCCGATGAAGAAGATGCCGTAGGACTGCAGGATCAGCGGCACCGCAATCAGTGCGATCACGCCAGGCTTCTCGACGATGGTGCCTGCCTGGAAACCGAACAGCAGCACCACGGTGGCGATCAGGCCCACCACTGACCAGGGCTTGAGTCTCGCCACGAACTGACCCACGGCGGTAGGCGACTTTTGCATGAGCAGCTGCCGGGTGATCATGCCAGCCAGCAGTGGCAGCACCACATACAGCACGGTAGAGAGCAGCAGCGTCTCCCAGGGCACCGTGACGTTGGTCACGCCCAGCAGAAAGGCGGCAATCGGCGCAAAGGCGACGACCATGATCAGGTCGTTTACCGACACCTGCACCAGGGTGTAGTTGGCATCGCCTTTGACCAGCTGGCTCCAGACAAACACCATCGCGGTGCAAGGTGCCACGCCCAGCAGGATCATGCCGGCGATGTACTCGCTGGCCGATTGCGGATCGACCCAGCCTGCGAACACGTACTGAAAGAACAGCACGCCCAGCGCCGCCATGGTGAAGGGTTTGATCAGCCAGTTGACCACCAGTGTGAGCATCAGGCCCTGAGGCTTCTTGCCCACGTCCTTCACCGCATGCCAGTCGACCTGGATCATCATCGGATAGATCATGATCCAGATGAACACGGCCACCACCAGGTTCACCTGCGCGATCTCCATCGCAGCCACGGCCTGGAACACGCCGGGCATGACCAGCCCTAGACCCACACCGGCCAAGATTCCCAACCCGACCCAAACGGTCAGGTAGCGCTCAAAAACACCCATCGATCAGACCTTTTCAAGGGAATGGCCCGCCAGGTCCAGCAGACGCTGAACACCAACCGGTTCGTTTTTCATCAGGGGAACCTGCGCATACCGCTATGCGTGCTGCGTGACGACAGCTTTGATCCGCCCCGGCGCTCTTGGAGGCCGTCTGGTTTGAGTCAGGTCGCCCTGGTCTGACCGGCTTGCTGCCGATAGTAAGCCGCTTCGGCTTCCGCTGGCGGGATGTGACCCGATCAGTCCCAGCAGTCGCCTGTGGTTGTACCAGTACACCCAGTTGCGCAGCGTCTGCGCCGTGCACCCGATCTTCCCGGCAATCGACTCGATCGCCGCCCACTGCGAGCTGTGCGTGTTCTGGTGCTCCAGCACCATCCGCACCGCCCGCTCCCGCACTTCCGGAAAATACTTCACTGGCGTGGTCATGGCTGCATTCTCTCAAAGGGGGGACCCTCCAGAAATACCGGGGTGCTTCACATCACGATTGTGAGGCGCTTAGGACGCACGATCAGCGCCTGGCCGCTGCATCGCACGGGCTG
>CAYRJS010000339.1:0-3055 GCA_964424535.1 uncultured Aquimonas sp. | reverse complement strand
CGACCGTTGTCTTCGCGGCCTTTCTCGCCGAAGTAGGCGCCGCCGGTAAGCTCGCGCACGAACAACAGATCCACGCCTTGCAGCAATTCCGGTTTGAGTGGGGCGAACTTGGCTGCTGCCGGATGCGGGGTGACCGGGCGCAGGTTGGCATAGACGCCCAGCGTCGCGCGCAGTTTCAAAAGTCCCTGCTCCGGTCGTACCGGGGCATTGGGATCGGACCACTTCGGCCCGCCGACCGCGCCCAGCAGCACCGCATCCGCGCGCTGGCACATCGCGACGGTTGCCGGCGGCAGCGGATCGCCGGTTTCGTCGATGGCAATGCCGCCGATCAGGCCTTCCTCAATACTGAACTGGTGGCCAAAACGGCTGGTTATGGCGTCGAACAGGACACGGGCCTGGGCGATGACTTCAGGGCCGATGCCGTCGCCGGGGAGGAGGGTGAGAGTGGCGTTCATGAAAAGGTTCCAGCGTCTTGTCGAACCGGGTTCAGGATCCGGGTAGAGGTTTGACGAACTCGCGTATCGGGGCCGGCACGCAGGCCAGCAGGCGCTCGAGCGAGTCGTGCATGACTTCGAGGATGGGATTGTCCAGCGTGCCGACCTAGCTGAGTTCAGGCACGCCCAAACCCTGGCTTAGGACGCGCAGACGATAGTGGGTCGGGTGCAGTTGCAGTGCTGCGGGCGCAGTTGCGTAGCCTTGGCCAATCGGGACGTTCAATTGCTCGAAGGCCTGTGCCACATCGCCGATGGCCGGGCAGTCTTCGATAGTGAGTTCCAGACGACACGCACGACCCGGACGCAGCAGCCGCAAACTGGCCTTGCCTGATCCAATGGTGGCGTCGAAGTTGCCAGTTGCACGGTCTGAATCGGGTTGGATCTGCAGTTGGAAGGTGCCGGGAGGCACGGGCTCGGGCGTTTCCGCCCAGTCCGGGAAAAATTCACTGGTCTCGCAGGCCATATCCACCGCAGGCTGTGCGAGGACAGAGGTGATTCTTCCGAATGCCAGAACCATCAGGAGCGCGAGCGAAAGTTGTGCAGGTTTGTTCATGTGATTTCACGGTTTTGTGGCAGCAAAAATGCCCACGAAGCATACATGGCCATGGCAGGCATCAAGCCACCCGTGCTTGCTCGAATGCATCGATGGCTTCGGCCTGCAGCAGCAAATAACCCATCTGGTCCACTCCCTTGAGCAGGCACTCACGGGCGAAGGCCTCGACCTCGAAAGTGATGACGGTAGCGTCGGGCAATTCGATGCGCAGGACTTCCAGGTCAACGACAATCTTGCTGCCCTCGAAGCTGGCGATGCGCTGCCAGTCGGCTTCGGAAACAACGATGGGCAGCACGCCATTCTTGAGGGCGTTGTTGCGGAAGATATCGGCGATGCGAGTGGAGATGACTACGTGGATGCCGTAGTCGTGCAAGGCCCAGGGTGCATGTTCGCGCGAGGAGCCGCAGCCGAAGTTGCGGCCAGCGGCGAGGATACCGGCGCCGCGCAATTCGGGACGATGCAGGGGGAAATCAGGGCGCTCGTTGCCGTTGGCATCAAAGCGCCAGTCGGCAAAGCAGCCCTTGCCGATGCCGGTGCGCTCGGTGGTGGTAAGAAAGCGCGCGGGAATGATCTGATCGGTATCGATGTTTTCCTGCGGCAGCACGGCGACCACGGATTCAAATCGGGTGAACGCTTCCATCAGGCAGCCTCCTCGGCCAGTGGCGGGTAGTCGCGCGGGTCGGCAATGGTGCCGGCGACAGCGCAAGCGGCAGCAGTAACCGGACTGGCGAGCACGGTGCGCGCACCCTTGCCCTGGCGACCTTCAAAGTTGCGGTTGGACGTGGAGACGCACAGTTCGCCGGCGGCGACTTCGTCGCCATTCATGGCCAGGCACATTGAACAACCCGGCTCACGCCATTGCGCGCCGGCGGCAAGAATGATCGTGTGCAGGCCTTCGGCTTCGGCCTGACGCTTGACCGCTTGCGAACCGGGCACCACCAACATGCGTACGTGCTCGGCCACCTTGCGTCCGCGCAGCACGCCGGCGATGGCGCGCAGGTCTTCCATGCGCCCATTGGTGCACGAACCCACAAAGACCACATCCACCTTGCGCCCGAGCAGTGGCGCATCATCCTTGAAGCCCATGTAGGACAGGCTGCGTGCAGCCACGGCATCGTGCTGCGCGGGAATGTTCTGATTGACGGCAATGACCTGGCCGGGGTTGGTACCCCAGGTGATGGTCGGGCGCACATCGGCGGCGTCGATCACCACTTCGCGATCGTAGACCGCATCCGGGTCGCTGACGAGCTGCTTCCAGCGTTCCACGGCAGCATCGAAATCGGCACCTTGCGGCGCCTGCGGACGACCACGCAGGTAGGCAAACGTGGTTTCGTCAGGAGCGATCAGACCGGCGCGCGCGCCCGCCTCGATGCTCATGTTGCACACCGTCATGCGCCCTTCCATGGACAGGGCGCGGATCGCCTCGCCGCGATATTCGATGACATGGCCGGTGCCACCATCCATGCCCAGCACGCCGATGATGTGCAGGATCAGATCCTTGGCGGTGGTATCGGATGACAAGGTGCCATTGACGGTAACGGCCAGGGTTTTCGGGCGGCGCTGCAGCAGGCATTGGGTCGCCAGTACGTGGCCGACCTCAGTGGTGCCGATACCAAAGGCGAGCGCGCCGAAGGCACCGTGGGTGGCGGTATGGGAATCGCCGCAAACGATGGTCATGCCCGGCTGGGTTGCGCCCAGCTCCGGTCCCATCACATGGACGATGCCACGCTGACCCGAATCAAAACCGTGCAAGGTGATGCCGAAATCGTGGCAGTTGGCCTGCATGGTGTCGACCTGGTTGCGCGTGGCCGCATCCTTGTACGGCAAGGAGCCATCCGGATTGGCCGGCAGTGTCGGCGTGGAGTGGTCGAGCGTGGCCAATGTGCGTTCGGGACGACGCACGGAAAGCCCGCGTGCACGCAGCTCGGCAAAAGCCTGAGGGGTGGTGACTTCGTGCACCAGATGCAGATCGATATAGAGCACGGCAGGCGCAGCTGCGGTCTCGGCA
>CAYRJS010000338.1:0-3080 GCA_964424535.1 uncultured Aquimonas sp. | reverse complement strand
TCCCGGTGCTGGACATGCTGCGGGTCAAGAACGTGCTCGCCGGCTACGACGATGTGGTCCTGATCGGGCCCAACTGCCCCGGCATCATCACCCCGGGCGAGTGCAAGATCGGCATCATGCCCGGGCATATCCACAAGCCGGGCAGCATCGGCATCGTGTCCCGTTCCGGCACCCTGACCTACGAAGCGGTCAAGCAGACCACCGACGTGGGCCTGGGCCAGTCCACTTGCATCGGCATCGGCGGTGATCCGATCCAGGGCATGAACTTCATCGACTCCCTGCGTCTGTTCCAGGATGATCCGCAGACTGAAGGCATCATCATGGTCGGCGAAATCGGCGGCAGCGCGGAAGAAGAAGCGGCCCAGTTCATTGCCGAGTACGTCACCAAGCCGGTAGTCGGCTTCATCGCCGGCGCTTCGGCCCCCAAGGGCAAGCGCATGGGCCACGCCGGCGCCATCGCCTCGGGTGGCTCGGGCACGGCCGAAGGCAAGTTCGCGGCTCTGGAAAAGGCCGGTGTCACCACCGTACGTTCACCCGGCGATCTGGGTCGCGCCCTGGCCAAGCGCATGGCTGGCTGATTCGCGACAGCATCTGCGGGTCAACAAGGATCCGCAGATGACCGGAACTTCACGGCATCACGACGCGCCTGCCCTGGCATCAGGGCAGGTAGCGCATCACATCATCGTGCAAGATGGCACGACGCCAGTTGTCCAGCGCCGCAGGCCAGCTGCGCTCGGCCAGCAAGGCCTCCAGATGACGCTTGGCGCACAGCAGGCCTTCGGGAATATCCAGTTCGGCGGCATGCCGGGCCACCACGTCCCGCATCGCCTTGAGCGGCTCGCGCCAGGATGGATCCGGTTCGCGCGCCAGCGGCATGGCCCGTTCGGATTCGTCAAACGGACGCACCAGTTCATCCCACACGGCGTCCCGGCCATGACGCGGACTATGTCGATAACGATCAAGCAGCGCCTCGAAATCGCTGCGCGACAAGGGCTTCAGGGCTAGTTGCACGACCAGTTCGTTGTCCAGGATCCAACTGCGTGGTTTGTCACGCCGACGCGCCGCAAGCTCGCGCCATAGCAACAATCGACGCAATCGGATCTGGGCCTCCGGCGACATCCTTTGGGCCGCGCGTGAAGCCAGATGCGGATTGGCATCAAGCGTATCGTCACGGGCCGCATCAACCAGCCGGGCACAATCCTGTCGCAACCAGTCGCTGCGCCCCAGTGCTTGCAAACGCGACTCCAGGATGGCGTGCACCTCGTGTAAATAGCGCACATCCTCGGCGGCATAGTGGCATTGCGCAGCGGTCAGTGGACGATGCAACCAATCAGAGCGGGTTTCGCCTTTTTCCAGATGGACGCCCAACAAATCCTCGACCAGGGCCTGATAACTCTTGCCGGCCCCCAGCCCGACCAGGGCCGCCGCCAACTGGGTATCGAAAACCGGCCCGACGATCAGATTCCATCCGTGCCGGAAGGCCTGCAGGTCTTCACCGGGGCTGTGCATGATTTTGACAGCACCCCCCTGCAGCAACGGCCCCAGCGTTCCAGACTCAGGCAAGGCCACTGGATCGACCAGTTGTTCCTCGCCATTGCAGGCGCGCAGTTGTACCAGAGCCAGTTTGGGATAGTAGGTGCGCTCGCGAATGAACTCGGTATCCAGGGCAATGGGGCCGACACCAGCCTGTTCGGCAATGGCATCGCGTTGTTCGATCTGGTCGATCCAATGACTCATGCGCTGTTCCTGACAAAATTGATGAATGACGACAACAACCCGGCAACCCGGATGCAGAATGCTTGCCCGCCACGAGGCCCTGCACTACCGTCGCATTTTCTCGGGGCCGATGCACCCGATGGTTGAAATGACACGGAGAACGGGCCGAATGCCCCAAAGGACAGGACCCTGGCTACCGGGAATGGCACTCGCACTGCTGCTGGGTTGCAGCGGCAACGATGCCGGCTCGCCGACGCCAGCATACCCCGAGTCCCCACCCACCGTGGTATCGCAACAGCAACTGGACAGCGTCGCGCCGGCACCGGAACCGACAACGCCGGCACCCACATCAGAGCCTGAAACCGATGACGACAACGCAGCCGACGTCGACATCCCCCTGGATCAACGCCTGCAGGCTTTGATTGAGGATGGCAGTCACCCTGCCCTGCAACGCGGCCTGCGCCTGCTGTTGAACCCTTCCAATACCGAAGCTGCGCAATCGGTACCGGAAGAACGGGTAACCCAACTCGTCCAAGGCCTGATCGACTGGGATACGCTCGGTCTGCACCACGAAACCACGACCCTGGCGCAGCAGGATCTGCCTTTGCTGCAACGGTGGAATCCGGAAGATGTCCGCGTTCTCGCTCTGGCGGCGCAACTGCAGCAAGCCCAACAAATACTGGAAAAACTGGCCCAGGCCGATCGCCTGAAAATCTCCGGGCGCTTCGAAAAAGCGGTTGCGCTATTGCGCGAGGTACTGAACCTCGAACCCGGCCATCCCGGTGCCCAGCGCCGACTTGCGAACATCGAATACGCGCAGATTCAAGCGGCCCTGGCGGCAGCCCGGACCGGCGATTTCGCCCAGGCCGAACGGGTCCTGGCCGATGCCGGCAAGGTCCGTGGCGGCTCGGCCCAGGTCCAGAATGCCGCCGTACGCATTCTGGAAAAACGCGAACGGGACATCGAACGACAACAGGCTGCCATCGCTGCTGCCTTGGCGACGGGCGATGTGGAGGCCGCGCAAGCGCTATTGCCCCGCCTGGATGCCATCGCCCTGGATGAACGCCCTGGACGCAGCGCCCGCGCCGATATCCAACGGGTCCAGCTTTATGGCGTCTGGGATGTCGGCGCTCTGGTGGTTGATCCCCTGGCCAGCGGAGGTCTGGGGCCAGGCATGGTGGTGATCCCGGCTGGGCAATTCCAGATGGGCAGCTCGCGCAGCGAAACCGGGCACCAGGCCAACGAGGCCCGTCGCCACCCGGTTCGCTTTGCCCGCGGCTTTGCCCTGGCCCGCACCGAGATCACCGTGGCCCAGTTTCGTCGCTTCATCGAAGCCACGGAACGGCGCACCACGGCCGAACGCA
>CAYRJS010000337.1:0-3136 GCA_964424535.1 uncultured Aquimonas sp. | reverse complement strand
AGAACGCTGCTTCCGGGCAGGGTCCGGCCAAAGACCGGACTGCCTTGCTGCACCGAGTCGGGTACCTGGGTTTGTGCCAGCGCCACACTGCCGGACAGCGCCAGCAGAGCCGCACCCAGCAACCGCAATCGGACTTTCATCGATTGAACCGCAGGCGCTGACCATTGGGTTCGCCGATCAGGCGGGCGCCATCCCAGACCAGTTCCCCGTTGACGAAGGTGGCATCCACGCGGGAGGTAAAGCTCATGCCCTCGAATGGCGACCAGCCGCACTTGCTCAGAACCTGCTCGCGGGTGATCACGTGCGCAGCCTTGGGGTCGATCAGGGTCAGGTCGGCGAAATAGCCCTCGCGCAGGAATCCACGCTCGGCCACGTCGAACAACTGGGCTGGTGCATGGCAGAGTTTCTGCACCGCCTTGGCCAGGCTGAAGTGGCGCTGGTGCACCAGTTCCAAGGTTGCCACGACCACGTCCTGCACCAAGGGCAGGCCAGAGGGCGAGCGCGGGTAGGGCTGCTGCTTTTCTTCCAGGGTATGGGGCGCGTGGTCGGTGGCCAATACGTCGATCACGTCATCGCGCAGAGCCTTGATCAGGGCCTCCCGGTCGGCGGCATCCTTGATCGCCGGATTGCACTGGATCAGGCTGCCCAGACGGGCGTAATCCTCGCGTGAAAAGTACAGAAAGTGCACGCAGGTTTCTGCGGTGATGTGCTTGCGCCGTTGACCGTTGCCATCCAGCAGCGGACCGGACTCGAACAGGGCCAGTTCGTCGGCGGTGCTCACATGCAGGATATGCAGGCGGGTACCGTGCTTGCGCGCCAGCGAAACCGCCAGTTGCGAGGATTTCAGACAGGCCTGGCGGGAGCGGATATCCGGGTGCATGGAAATGGGAATGTCATCGCCAAAGCGCGCCTTGGCCTCGGCCATGGCGGCCTCGATCATCGGGGTATCTTCGCAGTGGGTGATGATCGGCACCGGCGTATCGCGGAAGATCAGATCCAGGGTGTCAGGATCGTTCACCAGCATGTTGCCGGTCGAGGAACCCATGAACACCTTGATCCCCGGTGCGGTGCGCGGATCGAGGCTGCGGATGGCGGCGATATTGTCGTTGCTGGCACCCAGATAAAAACCGTGGTTGGCGCGGCAACGTCCGGCGGCGCGCTGGTACTTGTCTTCCAGCGCCGCCGCATCGAGCGTGGGTGGCCGGGTATTGGGCATGTCCATGACGCTGGTGACGCCACCGGCCACGGCGGCACTGGATTCGCTGGCGATATCGCCCTTGTGGGTCATCCCCGGTTCGCGAAAATGCACCTGGTCATCGATCATGCCCGGCAGCAACCAGCGCCCGTGGGCTTCGATCACCTGCTCGCCGGCTTGGGCAACCAAGCCACTGCCGATTTCCTCGATACGCTCGCCGTTGATGCGCAAATCGCCTTCGCGTTCGCGTCCTTCATTGACCAGCAGGGCGTTTTTGATCAGCCACCGGGACATGGATTTCACCTGTGTTGGAAGGGGCACCATGATAGCCCCGCAGGCTTCGACCGACTGGATGTCCGGCACATGCCGAGGCTCAGAACGTTGCGACCAGCCGCTCCAAAGTGGCGCGACGACCGGCCCGCAACAGGGCGCCGGCGTGTCGTCGCAAATGCCGTTGATCGCTGTCACGGATCAGGGCACGGATGGCGAGCAGGCTGGACGGGTGCATGGAAAACTCGGTCAGGCCCAGAGCCAGCAACAGACGCGTATAACGCACATCGCTGGCAATTTCGCCACAGATGGATACCGGCTTGCCGACCTTGTTGCAGGCTTGGATGATGCCGTGCAGGGTGCGGATGACGGCCGGGTACAGGGGCGAGAACATCTCCGCCAGGGCTTCGTTGCCGCGGTCGGCGGCAAGCAGGTACTGGATCAGGTCGTTGGTGCCGATGGAAACAAAATCCACGGTACCCAGCATGGCCGGCAAGGCGATGGCGGCAGCCGGAACTTCCACCATGGCACCCAGTTGCACGGTTTCGGGCAGGTGATGACCTTCGCGGCGTAATTCACGGGCACAGGCCTGCAACTGGCGCCGCAGGATCACCATTTCCTCACGCCGGGTGATCATCGGGGCCAGGATCCGTACCGGGCCATAGGCCGAAGCCTGCAACATGGCCCGCAACTGGGTCCGTAACAGGGCCGGCCGCGCCAGGGCCAGGCGGATGCCACGCAGACCCAAGGCCGGGTTGGGCTCGCGGGGCAGGGCGATGCCGGCGCTGTCGGCCTTGTCAGCGCCCAGATCGAAGATGCGAAAGGTCACCGGACGTCCGTTCATGCCCAACACGGCATCGCGATAGGTTTCCAGTTGCTCGTCTTCGTCGGGCGGTGTGCGCCGTTGCAGAAACAGCAATTCGGTGCGGTACAGGCCCACGCCAGCCGCGCCCAGACGAAAGGCCTGGGTGATGTCCTCGCGAGCCTCGGCATTGGCCGCAAGTTGCACGCTGACGCCATCCCGGGTCTGGGTGGGCTGGTTGCGCAGGCGCACCAGGGCACGGCGCTCACGCGCCTGTTCGGCTTGATGAAAACGCAGTTGCAACAGGTCATCCGGATCGGGTTCGACGATGATGTCGCCGCGCCCGGCATCCACCATCAGGGCAGCGCCGTCCGGAATCTTCGCCAGGGTTTCAGCACTGGCCACCAGCATTGGCAGACCCAGACTGCGCGCCATGATGGCGCTGTGGGACAGGGGGCTGCCCTGGGCCATCAGCACGGCGACCACACCGCGTTCGATCAATTGCGCCAGCTCGGCCGGAGCCACCGCATCGGTCACCAGAACATCACCGGCCAGGCCGATCACGTCCATATTGCCCGTGCCTTGCTGCAAGGCGGCCTGCACCCGTCCGAGTACATGGTCGATATCTTCGCGGCGGCTGCGCAGGTAGGGATCGTCCATGGCCTCGAACACGGCCACCAGGCGATCGCGCTGGAGTTTGAGGGCGTAACTGGCCGGAAACAGGCCGGTGCGGATCTGTTCGGTCAGACCAGAAACGAGCTCGGGATCGTCCAGCAGCATGGCGTGGATATCGAGAAATTCACCGATTTCCTGGGCCAGGGCGCCTTGCAGTTGTTCTCGTAGATTGGACAGTTCCAGGCGGGTTTCAG
>CAYRJS010000336.1:0-3179 GCA_964424535.1 uncultured Aquimonas sp. | reverse complement strand
TTGGCCAGTTCCTTGCCGTTGACGAACAATTCGAAGCGGTCGGTATAGCCTGGCTCGGTATCCGAAGCCCGTGCCAGCGGCGACACCTCAACCGGATGCTGGGTAATGAAGGTTGGTTGGATCAGGGTGGCTTCAACGGTGGCCTCGAAGATTTCCAGCAACAACTTGCCCCAACCCCAGGCTGATTTGATGCGAATACCCAGGCGCTGGCAATGCGCGGCCAAGGCCTCCCGATCGGTGCAGTCGGCCAAGGTGATCTGCGGATTGTGGTGGCGCACGGCCTCATCCATGCGCCAGCGTCGGAAAGCCGGAGCCAGGTCGATCTCGGCGCCATCCCAGGTCACCGTACTCGTGCCCAGTACCTCGCGGGCGGTATCGCGGATCAGGTTTTCCGTCAGGTCCATGATCTGGCTGTAGGTGGCGTAGGCCTCGTACAGTTCCAGCATGGTGAATTCGGGATTGTGCCTGGTGGACACACCTTCGTTGCGGAAGTTGCGGTTGATCTCGTAGACCCGCTCCAGGCCGCCCACGACCAGGCGCTTGAGATACAGCTCGGGTGCCACGCGCAGGTACAGATCGATATCCAGGGCGTTGTGGTGGGTGACGAAAGGCCGTGCCGTGGCCCCACCGGGGATGATCTGCATCATTGGGGTTTCCACTTCCAGGAACCGCCGCGTATCCAGCCAGTTGCGGATCGCGCGCACGATGCGCGAGCGCTTGATGAACACCTCGCGTGCATCCAGGCTGACGATAAGATCGACATAACGCTGGCGGTAGCGCTGTTCGACATCAGCCAGGCCATGCCACTTGTCCGGCAGCGGACGCAGGCTCTTGGTCAGCAGGCGGATGTTCGCCACGCGCACCGACAATTCACCAGTCCGGGTGCGGGTCAAGGTACCGACCACGGCCACGATATCACCCACATCCCAGGTCTTGAACGCGGTGTAAGCCTCATCCAGAACCTGGGCCTGGAGGAAGATCTGGATACGTCCGGATTCATCCTGGATCTGGGCAAAACTGGCCTTGCCCATGACCCGCTTGGCCATCAATCGCCCGGCCAGATGCAAGGTCCGCCCCAGACCTTCCAGAGCCTCGGTGCTCCAGCGTTCGAGATCGGCAAACTCGGTTTGCAGATCACCAGCATAGTCGCTGCGGCGGAAGTCATTGGGATAGGCCACGCCCTGCTCACGCAAGGCGCCCAGTTTTTCCCGACGCTCGGCGATCAGACGGTTTTCATCGGGCTGGGGGTTGCTGGGCGTGGTCTCGGTCATGGCATGGCTACTGCTGTGGAGAGTGGAAGGTAAATCAAACCGCGTCGGCGCGTCTGGAACGGGCATCCAGACCGGCCTTGAGGCTGGCTTCGACAAATTCATCGAGGTCGCCATCCAGCACTTTCTGGGTGTCGCTGCGTTCGATGCCGGTACGCAAATCCTTGATCCGGCTTTGATCGAGCACATAGTTGCGAATCTGGCTGCCCCAGCCGATATCGGACTTGGTGGCTTCCACGGCATCGCGTTCGGCATTGCGCTTTTGTACTTCCAGCTCATACAGGCGCGCACGCAGCATCTTCATGGCGCGGTCGCGGTTGGCGTGCTGGCTGCGCTCGGTCTGGCAAGCCGCGACCACGCCAGTCGGCACGTGGGTAATGCGCACCGCCGATTCGGTCTTGTTGACGTGCTGGCCACCGGCGCCGGAGGAGCGATAGACATCGGTCTTGAGATCGGCCGGATTGATGTCGATCTCGATGTCGTCGTTGACCTCAGGCGACACAAACACCGAGGTGAAGCTGGTATGGCGACGGTTGTCGGAATCGAACGGACTCTTGCGTACCAGCCGATGCACGCCGGTCTCGGTCTTGAGCCAGCCGTAGGCGTGATCGCCCTCGACCCGCAGCGTGGCCGATTTGATGCCCGCCACTTCGCCGCCTGTAGCCTCGAGCAATTCCGTCTTCCAGCCGCGCCGCTCGCACCAGTGCAGGTACATGCGCAGCAACATTTCCGCCCAGTCCTGGGCTTCGGTGCCGCCGGCTCCGGCCTGGATATCGATGAAGGCAGGTTCGCCATCCATTTCGCCGCTGAACATGCGCGCAAATTCGAGCTTCTCCAGCTCGGCCTCGATGCCTTTGATGTCAGCGACGACGGCCAGCGCCGTTTCTTCGTCGTCTTCCAGCTCGGCCAGCTCCAGCAACTCTTCGCCGCTGCTCAGGCCTGTATCGATCCGGCGCAGGCCATGCACAATTTTTTCCAAACTGGCGCGTTCCCGGCCCAGGGCCTGGGCGTGTTCGGGATTGCTCCAAATATCCGGGTCTTCCAGTTCTCGGCTGACTTCCTCCAGCCGTTCGGCCTTGCGGTCGAAGTCAAAGATACCCCCTGAGCACCACAAGGCGCTCGCCGAGGTCGGCCATCTGGTTGCGTACGGGGTTGAGCTCAATCATGGCGACTGCCAATTTCCAATCGAAAAACAACTCGCAATCTTATCAGAGATGCAGCATTTTCCCCGCAGAATTACATGAATTACTGTGGCCGGAGCCAAGCAGGCACCGTCACGCTGGCACCACTGATGCTGCCGATCACCTGCACCGAGCCCAGCCGGTCGGTGAACTGGTGGCGCACCGTGCCCGCACCTGCGGCCTGGGTGATGCCGCCGAGCACCTGGTCTGCGCTGTAGCTCACAATGGCCACGCCGCCGATCAGCCGCCGCCACTGGATCGCACCACTGGGCTTTTGCACCCGTTCGACTGCGCCAATGATCGTGGTCGTGGTCTGTTGGCGCGTAGTCGCCCCGTGGTGCATGCCACTTGGCTTCAGGTCGCAGGTACGCCAGGCGAGCCTGCACGGAAACACCGATGTCAGGCGCCTGATCGCGGCATTGAGTGATATCAGGCAACTGCAACTGAACCGCCCCGGATTTCCTGGAGGCTCCAACCCCTAAGAAGATGGGGCGGGTAGTGACAACCGAAACGCTAAAATTGAAGGAATCCCAGTGATTCTTTGGGCAACGCCGGGAAGGCTCAAGAAGCAAAAAACCGCGCCGTAGTGCGGTTTTGTGGGCTCCGGGGAAGTCCCGGAATACTGAATTGGTCGGGGTAGCCGGATTTGAACTTGTCCCCCAGACAAGTGCGCTACCAGACTGCGCCATACCCCGATGCTTGAATCAGGCTCGCCGTTTCAGCGAGCGGG
>CAYRJS010000335.1:0-3179 GCA_964424535.1 uncultured Aquimonas sp. | reverse complement strand
CGCAGCCATTTCGAGGCCCAGGCGATGATGGAGCTGGGTACGCCCGGAGCCACCGGTACCAGCGATGGCTGGCTGGCGCGGTACCTGATGGCCGCCAGCGGTCTGCCGCAACCGGTGATCGCGCCGGCCTTCGGCTTTGGCAGCAACCTGCAGACCAGCCTGGTAGGCCTGAACGAGGCCGTCGGCTTCAATGATGCCTCGCAATTTCGCGTGGACGGCTTTCATTGGGGCTGGAACGATGATGCACATACCCATCTGTATCCCTTGTGGACCGGCAATTCCTCGCTGGAACGTGCCGGTCGGGATGCGGCGGACGCGCTGGAATACATGCGCACCTTCAACTTCAACCTCTACAACGCCAGCAGCAACCCTGACGGCTATCAGCCGGGCGGTGGCGCGGTCTACCCCTCGGGCAGTTTCGGCACCCAGTTGCGCAACCTGGCGCAGATGCTCAAGTCCGACCTCAAGACCGGCCTGATCGCGGCTGCCGTCGATCATGGATTCTGGGATACCCACGAGGGCCAGGGCATGCCCAATCCCGGCGTGGCCGGGCACTGGGACTGGTACGGCAATCTGGTGGAAGAACTGGGCCAGGCTCTGGATGCGTTCTACACCGACCTCAACGCGACCACGGTCCCCAACGTCGGCACCCTGATGGACCAGGTGACGGTGATCGTGCAAAGCGAGTTCGGGCGGCGTTTTCTGCCTAATGCCTCGGCGGGCACCGATCACGGCTACGGCAACATCATGCTGGCCCTGGGCAACAAGGTGGTCGGAGGGCAGTTGCACGGCAGCTTCCCGGGCCTGGATGATTTGAGTCTGTATGAAGGTCAGGACGTAGCCGTCACCACCGATTACCGGCAGGTGATTTCCGAAGCCCTGGTGGATCGCATGGGCTTGTCGACGAGCAAGATCGCGCAAGTGTTTCCCGGCTTCAGCTATGCCAGTGGTGGCAGTACGCCCAACATCTTCAACACCGGCACCTGAAATCCGCTTGTGAGCCAGATCCCCTTGCCCGTGGTTTGAGTCTGTCACGGGTCGGGAAAAGTCGTCGACAGAACCGTGGTCTGCGGCCCATGGAAACACGGCCATCTATGGCAGACTGTGTCGCATGGCCGTTGTCGCTTCCGATATTGTCCTCGACCCATTGTCTCCCATCACGGCGCCGGCCTTGCGACGTGCGCTTACGGCCGGCATGCGCCAGGTGCTTTCGCAACGCGAACACCTCAACCGTATCAATGTATTTCCGGTGCCCGATGGTGATACCGGCAGCAACCTCGCCTTTACCGTCAATGCGGTACTGGCCGGCAGCCTCAGCAGGCGCAGCAATTCGGTCGGCGTGCTCTTGCGCGAAGTGGCTGACGATGCCATCGATGGTGCTCGCGGCAATTCCGGGGCGATCCTGGCGCAGTTTTTCTGTGGCATCAGTCAGGCCGTGGGTGATGCAGCACACCTGACAACCCAAGCCATTGCAGATGCGGTCCGGGCCGGCTCGCAGCAGGCCCGAAGCGCCCTGACACAACCCCGCGAAGGCACCATCCTGAGCGTGATCCAGGCGTTTTCCGAGGCTCTGGCATCACCCCAGACCGATCTGACGAACTGGTTTGGCGAGGCCCTGGCCAAGGCTCGCCTGGCCCTGGCCGACACGCCCCGCCAGCTTGCCGTGCTGCGCCAGGCCGGTGTCGTCGATGCCGGGGCACAAGGGTTTGTGGATCTACTCGAAGGCATGCACGCCTGGATCATTACCCGTCGCGCCATGCCGGAAATCGACCAGGCGCTTGATGCGACCCAATTGCCGGGCGCGCTGGACTGGCACGAAGAAGCTGACGCCGCCCGGCCCTGGTGCAGCGAATGCCTGATCACTGCTGAAACCATCGATCAAACCGGCCTGCGTCAGGCCCTGGTCGAACTGGGTGCCGACAGCGTCGTGGTGGCGGGTTTGTCGCGCCGGGTACGCCTGCATGCACATGTCGCCGATCCAGGCGCCTTGTTCGAATTGGCCGGATGCTTTGGCCAGGTCAGTGCCCGCAAAGCGGAAAACATGCGCGCCCAGAACCGGGCTGCGCAGCGCGGTGGCGAAGTCACGATCATCACCGATTCGGCCTCGGATCTTCCCGCCGTGCTGATGGAAGAACTGCCGCTGGATCTGGTGCCGGTAAGGGTCAGTTTTGGCGACGAGGATTTTCTTGATCGGGTCTCGCTCAGCACGACCGAATTTTATCGACGTCTGCGTCAATCCGATGTCCTGCCGCAAACCTCGCAGCCGCCACCGGGCGATTTTCGTCGTCAATTCGAACTGTCACTGTCTTGTGCCCGGCAGGTGCTGTATGTCGGTCTGTCGCGCCCGCTCAGTGGTACCTTGCAATCGGGTGAAACCGCAGCTGGTCGCTGCGAGGCGGGTCGGGTCAGCGTCATCGACAGCCGTCAGGTCTCTTGCGGCCAGGCCCTGTTGGCTGTAGCGGCGGCGGAAGCGGCGGCAGCCGGGCACGGGCTGGATGCGGTACGGGCGCAGGTCGAATCGCTGATTCCGCACACCTTTTTGTTTGCCGCAGCCCGGGATATTCGCCATGCCGTTCGCGGCGGACGGATTCCACGCTGGATCGAACCTGTGGCGCGCTGGTTCGGGCTCACCGCAATTGCCCGCATCAAGGCCGATGGCACCCTCGCCGTGGCTGGCGCCCTGCTGGGCCGCAAGCGCGTGGCCGAACGCTTTGCCCGCTTCATCGTGCGGCGCCTGCCTGCAGCCCCGCACTGGCGCGTGATGGTCGGCCACTGCGATGCCCGCGACGATGCCCAACAGCTGCTCGATGCCCTGTGCCGGCAATTGCCGGTCAGTCGACATTGGCTGACCGAAACTGGTCCAGCCATCGGCGCCCATGCCGGGCCAGGCACCTTGGTCGTGGGTCTGCAGGTCGAACCTGATATCCAGCCCGTGGCGGCAACGTCGACACCATGAGTCTGCCCCTTCCCGCCGCGATCGGGATCACCCTGCTGCTGGCTTACCTGCTGGGTTCGCTCTCGGGCAGCCTGTTGCTGGGGCGGGTGATCGGGGTTGATATCCGCACCCGGGGCAGCGGCAATGCCGGGGGCACCAATGCCTTGCGTACCCGCGGTTGGCGATTTGCCCTCGGGGTTGTGATGATCGATATCGGCAAGGGCGTGCTGGCGGCGCTGTTGCC
>CAYRJS010000334.1:0-3189 GCA_964424535.1 uncultured Aquimonas sp. | reverse complement strand
CGCATTTCGGCGTTCTCCGGCATCGTCAGCTACCAATGGGCACCCGATTCCCGTCATCTGCTGTTTCCCCTGGGCGGGGAACTGTACTGGCATGACCTTGACAGCGCCTCCGATCAGACCCCGCGCAAACTGACCACCGGCACCGGTTTTGCCACCGATCCCAAGGTTTCCCCCAAGGGCGGCTGGGTCAGCTTCGTGCGCGAGCGCAACCTGTGGGTGGTCGAACTGGCGTCCGGGCGGGAAGTGCAGCTGACCTTTGATGGTTCGGACGTAATCGGCAATGGCGTGGCGGAATTTGTCGCCGATGAAGAAATGGGTCGCCACACCGGCTACTGGTGGGCGCCCGATGACAGCGCCATCGCCTATGCCCGGATCGATGAATCGCCGGTGCCGGTGCAAAAGCGCAATGAGGTCTATGCCGATCACACCGAGGTGGTGGAACAACGCTACCCGGCGGCGGGTGATCCGAACGTGCGCATCGAACTGTTTGTGACCCGCCCAGCCGCGTTCCTGCGTGCACCGGGAAGTCGCCCGGGCAGCATCGAAACCTCCGGCGGGCCGCGTAACATCAAGCTGCAGGACCGCATGGGTTCGCCCACCCCGCAGCGTATCGATCTGGGCACTGAAACCGATATCTACCTGGCCCGGGTCAACTGGCGCGATCCCACGCACCTGAGCTTTCAACGCCAGAACCGCAATCAACGCCAGCTTGATTTGATCGAAGTCGATCTGGCCAGCAACCACCAGCGCACCCTGCTCAGCGAAACCAGTTCAACCTGGGTGCCCTTGCACAACGGCTTGCACTTCCTCAAGCGTGGCGGTTTTGTCTGGATGTCCGAGCGTAGCGGCTTCCTGCACCTGTACCTTATTGATGACGCGGGCAAGGCCACTGCTCTGACTTCCGGGGACTGGATCGTCGATGCCGTGCTGGCCGTGGACGAAGAGGCCAACCAGGTCTATTTCAGCGGCACCCGCGATTCCGCCCTGGAGGCCAATGCCTATGCCGTATCCCTGGATGGTGGCGAGATCCGCCGCCTGACCCCGGAACCGGGCATGCACGGGGTCGTGTTCAGCGACAACGCCAAGGTCTATGTGGATACCTGGTCCAGTTCGACCAGTCTGCCCAGGACCGTACTGCACCGCGCCAATGGCGAACGCCTGACGGTGCTGCGCGACAACGACCCGACCGATCCTGCCCATCCTTACGCCCCATACCTGACCGCGCACCAGTCTCCGGAATTTGGCGAGCTGACAGCCGTCGATGGCTCCGTGTTGCACTACAGCCTGATCAAGCCGGCCGGGTTTGATCCGGACAAGACTTACCCGGTGGTGGTCTATGTCTATGGTGGTCCGGCGGCGCAGACGGTGACGCGCAACTGGCCGGCGCGCGGTGATGGTCTGTACCTGCAGTACCTGGCCCAGCACGGCTACGTCGTGTTCTCCCTCGACAACCGTGGCACACCCCGGCGCGGGGCCAAATTCGGTGCAACCTTGTATGGCCGCCAGGGCACGGTCGAAGTCGAGGACCAGGTCATGGGCGCGCGCTGGCTGGCCTCTCAGCCTTGGGTCGATGCCTCGCGCATCGGCGTATTCGGCTGGTCCAATGGCGGCTACATGACCTTGATGCTGCTGGCCAAGGCCTCGGATGTCTACGCCTGCGGCGTGGCCGGGGCACCGGTCACCGACTGGGCCTTGTACGACAGCCACTACACCGAGCGTTACATGAATCTGCCAGCGGCCAATCCCGAAGGCTACGCCGAAGCCCGGGTTCTGACCCACGTCGATGGCTTGCGCTCACCCCTGCTGCTGATTCATGGCATGGCCGATGACAACGTGCTGTTCACCCACTCCACCCAGTTGATGAGCGCCTTGCAGCAGCGCGGTCAGGTCTTTGACATGATGGCCTACCCCGGCGCCAAGCACGGCTTGCAGCGCCGTGACCAACTGCACCGGCTGCGCCTGACCACGCGGTTTTTCGAGCGCTGCCTGAAACCCGAAAGTTGAGAGTGCCCATGGAAATCTTCAAGCGCTTCCAGATCGAAGCCGCCCACCGCCTGCCGAACGTGCCGGAAGGACACAAGTGCGCACGCCTGCATGGCCACTCCTTCTCTATCGAAATCCATGTCGCGGGCGAGCCCGGACCTGAGACGGGTTGGGTGATGGACTTTGCCGACCTCAAGGCAGCCTTCAAACCCCTCTTTGAGCAGTTGGACCACCACTACTTGAACGAGATCGAGGGCCTGGAAAACCCGACCAGCGAGAACCTCGCACGTTGGGTCTGGGATCGACTCAAGCCCAGGCTGGCACCCCTGGCTTGCGTGGTGGTCAACGAAACCTGCACCTCAGGTTGCAGTTACCGCGGCCCGGCGTAAGACCACCAGCACCGGTTCCAAAACCGCGGAACCCGCATTTTTTGACGCAGCGCACCACGAACAACAAAACGTGATTTCGGGCTGTTATTGGCAATTTTCCAGCAACTGAAACCCCAAATGAACAAGCTTATGTCTAATTATGTTGCACTGCACAAAAGGTTGGCGTATGCTATACCCACTGTCCAACATCAGATCAAAGGGGTATCGCCATGAACGACCTTTTCAACACCAATCCATTTGCTTCCTCGGTCCGTCAGTTCGCCCAGTCGGCGCTGAAGGCCAATACCCTGGCTTTCGAAGGCCTGGAAAACATCTTCAAGCTGCAGCTCCAGAGTGTGGAAAATGGCGTCAAGACCTCGACCGCTTTCCTGGCCGAAGCCACCGAAGTGACCGACCTCGACAGCGCCAAGGCCATCTGGCCGAAGGGCGCCTCGCTGGTGAAGGAATCTTCCGAGCAGCTGTATGCCACCAGCCAGGAAGTGCTGGGCCAGGCCCTGAAGACCTCCGAAGCCATCGGCCAGCTGTTTCGCGACCAGTTCCAGGCTGCCAATGACAGCTTCGCCAAGTCGGCCAGCAAGGCCCGCAAGGCAGCCGCCGCCAACTGAGTAACCCTCTTGCCTGCAAGGCAAGCGCATCCTCGCACTCCCTCCCCAATCGGCGAGGATGCCTTATCACCGGCGGACCTTGGTTCCGCCGGTTTTTTTATGCCTTGACGATTACAGTCCGATAACCAAGAAAAAACCCGCCGATTGGCGGGTTGTTCTTGGGCAATGATCAGTGGCTTACTTGATCTTGCCTTCCTTGTACATCACGTGCT
>CAYRJS010000333.1:0-3223 GCA_964424535.1 uncultured Aquimonas sp. | reverse complement strand
GGTGCATTGGGGCGGCTGGTGCAAGCCGCTGGATGCCACCGACTTCACCGCACCGGCGGACTGGTCCACCCCGGACTGGCCGTTCGGCCCGGAAGAACTGGCGCCCTACATGCCGGCCGCACACACTTGGTGCGAAATCGACAACGACCAGTACGACCTTGCCCCGGTGCGTGCCGCGCAGCCGCATCGCTTCCTCAACTTGCCGGCCGATGGGCCGATCGCCGAATCGATGTTCCGTTTCAGCCCGCCAACACGGTTCGGCCCGCGTTATGCGGCACAGATCGAGGCCCAGGAAAATCTCAGCTGCCTGCTGAACGCCAACACGCGCTCATTCGAACGGCGCGGTGACCGCATCGTTTCGGTGTCCGTGGTGGTGCTCGGTGGCCAACCGTTCACGGTGCACGCGGAACGCTTCGTGCTGGCCCAGGGAGGTCTGGAAAACACCCGCACCCTGCTCAACCTGCGTGGCGAGGCACCTGACGATGGAATCGGTCTGGGTTCGCCGCATCTGGGCCGCTATTTCGCCGACCACTACGGCATCCGGCCCGGGCTGGTGCTGGCCCCGGCAGAACTGGGCTATCTGCGGATTTCGCACGAAGGCAGCGCGGTGATGCCGGTACTGAACCCGGCCGACACAGTGCTGGCCTCGGGTCAAAGCCGCAATGTCTGTCTGATGCTGGACCCGGTTCCCGAGCCGGATTCGCTGCCCAATGGCTACGCCGGGCAGACGGCGCTGGGTTTCGTCCCCGGCGAATACTGGAATTACCGGGTGCAGATGATCGTCGAGCCGCGCCCACACCCGGACAGCCGCATCACCCTGAGCAACGAGCGCTGCGAACTGGGGCTGCGCCGCGCACGGCTGGACTGGCATCTGGATCCTGCCGACACCGATGCGGCGCTGGCGTTTTTCGAAACCTTCGGCAACACCCTGGCCGCCAACGGCCATGGACGGGTCCGCCTGACCTACCAGAACACCGCCGAACAGCGCGCCCAGGCCAATGGCGCCAACCACCACATCGGCACCGCGCGTTTCTCGCGTGATCCGCGCGACGGTGTCACCGATCCGGTTGGACGGGTGCACGATCTGGACAACCTGTACGTCACCGGTTCGGCACTGTTCCCGCGCTACGGCTTTGCCAACCCAACCCTGACCATCGTCGCGCTGGCCGTGCGGCTGGCACAACGCTGGGCCGACACACCACAGGAGGCCGCCGCATGATCACCCGCCGTGACCTCATCGTGGCCACGATCACCGCTGGCGCCACCAGCGTGATCTGCCTCGCGCCCTGGCCGAGCCTTGACCGGTTTGCCGCTTCCAGCACCATCGAGACTGGTCTGGGCCGCGCCTTCGACCAGCTGCTGGCCGGGCTGGACAGCACCCGTGCCGTGGGCCGTGCCTTCATCGAGGGCAGTTCAACGCCGCCATCCAGCCAAGCGCTTGTGGAGCGCCTGGCCGAACGCCTCGGCAGTTCGCTGCGTAGCCGTAGCGAGGTTGAAACAGCCATTGCCACGGCGGTGAAGGATGATTTTTCCAGCGGCCAGCTCTGCCGCGTGGATGGCTGGCTGCTGAGTCGCACCGAATGTGAACTGGCCGGCCTGCGCTGGCAGCTTTACGGTGACGATGCCGCACCGCAGCCCGGAAGCTTGGCGGATGCCGCCACTGCTGCAGGTGTAGCGACCGCCGCAAATGCCGTGATCGCCGAAGTCACCAACTGGGGCCCGCAATCCACCGAGCAGGGCGCGAAGTTCAACGTCCAGCCCGATGGCCACAGCGGCCTGTGGTTCAGCGCGGAAAACGTCCCGTCCTGGGTCCAGGTCCTGATCGACGGCGCGCCCGCCCCCACCACCGTGTCCGAGAGGGGCTTCACCTCCGGCCTGTTCGGCGAGATGCAGGAACGCATCCTGTCCACCCCCGGCAGCTACGCGATCGAGCTGCACGACCCGATGCGCGACATCACCCAGCACATCGGTGATCTGGAAGTTCGTCCGCTGGCCGAACGCGCTTTGCTGGCCGATGGCACGCGCTCGCAGGTGTTCTGCCCGGTCACCAGTTGGGGGCCGGAAGAGACCACGGTCGGGGTGCCCGCCAACGCGCAGCCGGATGGTTCCCAGGGCATGTGGTTCCTGCTGCCCTGCGCGCCATCGCGCGTGCAGCTGGTGTTTGGCGATGACCGCCTGCCCGCGACCCGCACCGAACGCGGTGTCACCGCCCGCGTGCCGCTGGCCCTGCTCGAATCCGCGCGCCAGGTGGCACTGAAACTGCGCGATGTGGATACTGGCGAAGAGCTGGACGTGGGCCGGTTCGACATCCTGGCGCAATGACGGTGGCATCCCGGACGGGCAAAATCAGCGCCACAGCCACTACGGCGGCTGCGGCGCAATTCCGGCCTGAAATCCAGGGCCTGCGCGCGCTCGCGGCGCTGCTGGTCGCGATTTACCACATCTGGCTGGGCCGCGTGTCCGGCGGCGTGGATGTGTTCTTCGTGGTGTCCGGATTCCTGGTTATCGGCTCGTTGCTACGCCAGGTCGAACGCAACGGCCGGGTCGACTTCAGCCGCTTCTGGGGCAACCTGGCCAAGCGCCTGCTGCCGGTTGCGCTGCTCGTCATCGCCTTCGTGCTGCTGGCCAGCCTGCTGTGGCTGCCACGGGTGCGCTGGGCGGAAACCGCGCAGGAACTGTTCGCCGCAGCGCTGTATTTCGAAAACTGGCAGCTGGCGTTCAACGCCGTGGACTATCTGGCGCAGGACAATGCCGCCAGCCCGGTGCAGCACTACTGGGCGTTGTCGATCCAGGGGCAGTTCTATCTGGCCTGGCCGTTCGTGGTGGCACTGGTCGCGTTCGCCCATCGCCGCACCGGCATCGGCCTGCGCGGATTGATGACCGGCACCGTACTGACGGTGTTCTGCGCCAGTCTTGCGTACTCGGTTCACGTCACGACGGTGGATCAGCCGTTCGCCTACTTCGACACCGGCGCGCGCGCCTGGGAATTCGCGCTGGGCGGTCTGCTGGCGCTGTGGCTGCCACGCCTGCGTCTGGCTACACCGTGGTCTGCACTGCTGGGCTGGCTCGGCGTGGTCGCAATGCTGGCCTGCGGTGTGGTGCTGCAGGTGTCCACGGTATTCCCCGGCTACGCAGCGCTGTGGCCGACAGTGGCGGCCTGGCTGATCCTGGCGGCCGGCACCAGTGGTGGGCGTTTCGGGGCACACCGCCTGCTGGCATCGCC
>CAYRJS010000332.1:0-3233 GCA_964424535.1 uncultured Aquimonas sp. | reverse complement strand
TTTTGCTGCAGGAGCTTGGCCAGGGTGGCGACAAGGCGACCACCGGTGGCGGCAAAGGGATGGCCCAAGGCCAACGAGGAACCGACGACGTTGAATTTCGCCGGATCGATGCTGCCCAGCGGAAACTCCAGGCCAAGGCGATCGCGGCAGTAGGTTTCCGACTCCCAGGCCCGCAGGGTGCACAGCACCTGGGCGGCAAAGGCTTCGTGGATCTCGTAGAAGTCAAAATCCTGCAGGCTCAGGCCGTGGCGGGCCAGCATGCGCGGCACGGCGATGGTTGGCGCCATCAGAAGGCCTTCGCCGTGGACAAAATCCACCGCCGCCACTTCGTAATCGATGATATGGGCCTGGACTTCGTAGCCGTGTTGCCTGGCCCACTCGTCGGTGCCCAGCAGTACCGCCGAAGCGCCATCGCTCAATGGCGTGGAATTGCCGGCGGTCAGGGTGCCGTGGCCAGACTTTTTGTCAAACGCCGGTTTCAGGGTGGCGAGCTTTTCCGGCGAGGTATCCGGGCGCAGGATGTTGTCGCGGCTGACGCCCCGGAATGGCACCACCAGATCCTCATAGAAGCCGGCCTCGTAGGCGGCAGCGGCCTTGCGGTGGGATTCGTAGGCCAACTGGTCCTGATCGACGCGGGAGATGTTCCATTCGCGGGCCATCAGTTCGCAGTGGTCGCCCATGCTCATGCCGGTGCGCGGCTCGGCCACGCCAGGAAATTCCGGTTTCAGTTCGCCCAGGGAAAAACCCTTGAAGGCCTTGAGGCGCTGGCCGAAGGTCTTGGCGCGATTGAGGTCGAGCAAGCGCCGGCGAAACTTGCGATTGACCGCGATGGGCACGTCCGAGGTGGTATCCGAACCGCCGCCGACACCCACCTGGATTTGTCCGGTGGCGATCTTGTTGGCCACCGTCATGATGGTGTCGAGGCTGGTGCCGCAGGCGCGCGCCATGGTGAGCCCGGGCGTGGTCGGGGCCAGGCCGGAGGACAGGGTGGCTTCGCGCGCGAGGTTCCAGTCCGAGGAATGTTTGAGCACCGCGCCCATGGCCACTTCGCCCAGTTCCATGCCGTGCAGGCCGAAGCGTTCCACCAGAGCACCCAGGGCCCGGATCGACATGCCGAGATTGCCGACATCGTAGTAAGCCGTATTGTTGCGGCAGAACGGAATGCGTACGCCGCCGATCACACCGACGGGCTGGAGAGAGCGGTTCTTGGCCATTGCGGAAACTTCGCTGTTCGCAGGATCGATCAGGGTTCCCATCATAACCCAGTGCCCATACGGTGGCGAACGGATCGGCCGGCGTGATGGGGCCGGTTCACGCGAATGGTTGCGGTGGGGCAAACCAGGCGGGCATCGCCGGCCACAGCATGAAGCCCCAGGACCGTTCGCGCAGCAGGCGTTGCCAATGATCGGCGATGGTCTGGATCAGGTCCGGTTCGTCAGGATCGTGCTGGCCGAGTACTTCCAGGCGACGTTGTCCCGTGGCCAGATCCAGAGCCAGAGTGAAGATCACCACCGGCACTTGGGCGCGCCGGGCAATCATCAACAGACCTTCGGCGAACTGTGCCGGGCGTTCGAACAGCATTACCGGTACCCCGAGCGCGGTTTCCGTCGGGGGCACGTCCGGCGTGCCGGCGACCCAACTGCCAGCGGCCAGGGTGGCCATGGCCTTGCGTACCGTGCCGGGAGAAAAGATCAACGGCCCACCGGAAACCCGCTGCAATTCCCCCAGGCGCAGGGCGCCATACCAGTGCGCCAGATAGGAGCCGCCCATCGAGCGACGGCTGAAATGCCCGGCCAGGACCGAGGTATCAAAACCCTGTTCGCGCAGGGAGCGCATCGCCCACAGGCCGGGGCAGACATGAAAGAACACGCCCACGGCCGGGGTATCCAGTTGCGGCCAGGGATCACCGTCCTTGGCATGGTGGCGTAGCCAGCGCCGCGAGCGGGTGCGGCTGGTCCAGAAGTCGGCATGATCGACCAGACGGTTGAGCCGGAATTGCCGGGCCCACAAGGCGGTATCGTCGATCCTGACGAATTGGCGCGCCTGGGCCAGGGACGCTTGCCATTCAGCGCGATACAGCCAGCGCAGGCGAGAACAAAAGCGCAGCCAGCGAAAACCCAGCGCCCAGGGCATCAGAGCGCACACGCCGGGGATCAGATACAGCTCCAGCAGGGCACGACTTTCCAGCCGCAGAAAGGCCAGGGCGTTCATGCCGCCGATTCACCACGAGCAGGCCAAGCGGGGGTGAAAGATGCGATGGTGAAGAAGCGAATGAACATACGGTCGATGAGGGATATTTCAGCCTTGAACATGATACGGCCGGGAGCCCCGGCCAAGCCGCGATGGTACTGTAGCGCCCCCGAAGTTCATGTTGGTTGACCGATGTCCGATTTGTCCTGGTGTTACGGGGCGCTGGCGATGGAAAGCGCCGCTCCTTTGGTCAAACGCTTTGCCGACCGTGAAGTGGCCACGGAAATGGCCGATTACGTCGCCACCGATCTGTCTTGGCTGCTGACCGGTGTGGAAGATCTTGATCTGGCGGTCGCCACGGCGGCGTTTGATCCCTCCGAATTGTTGCGTCCGGGTTGGCCGGTGCATTCGGCTCTGGTCGATCTGGTGCAGCGCGCGCCCGATATGGGCGGTACCCGAGTGCTGGGTTTTGGCAGCCATGATGGCGAAATGCCGCCCCAGCTTCGGCCCAATGCGAACCTGCGCGATGGCCTGCTACGGCTGGTGCCTTTTGTCTTGCACGGTGATCCGGCAGTCTTGGCGCCAGTAGCCGAGCAGATCGAGGAAACCCTGCTGGAAAAGGGCATGGCCCAGGCCGCGACCATGGCCTTTGCCCAGCGCATTTTCAACGTGCCGCTGCAGCACGTGCGCTATCTGAGCCTGCATGATCTGGTCACCATGACCGCCCTGCAATACGAAAACGCCGGCATCGATCCGCTGTGGCCCTTGATCGACAACGCCCTGTTTCACCCCGAGCGCGAAGCCTGGCTGGATGCGCCGCCCGAACCCTTGCTGTACTGGGATGGGGAAAAGGTGCGCATGGCTGAGATGGATCTGGAGGCCTGGCAGGCCCACGGTTTCCTGCCACCCGGTTTTGAGGGTGACAAGGCGGCGCGTGGGCATATGTTCTTCGAGCGTCGTCAGCAGCAGTACCGCGCCGTGCTCGGCACCCACGCCATCACCGTGGAGATGTCCCCGGTAACGGCAGCCCAGGACCCGCGCGC
>CAYRJS010000331.1:0-3237 GCA_964424535.1 uncultured Aquimonas sp. | reverse complement strand
CTGCAATGACGACCGAACCATTGGTCAGATCGCAGTTTTCATCTGGATCGCACACTTCGGGAGCATGTTCGTTTTCCGCTGCCTCGCGGCCGACTGCAGTGCTGCCACCTTCACTCAGGAAACGTTCCTTCTGCTTGTTCCAGGGCTTGGGTCCACCGACGGCAGCCAGGGCCTTGGCATAGCTCTTGGGCATGTCTTCCATCGGCACGCGATCCTGCGGGCGCTTGGGGCCCGCCAGGGACGGGCGGATGTCATCCAGGTTGAGTTCCACCACGGCGCTGTATTCCGCCTGTGGGGTGTTTTCGTCGTGCCACAGGCCCTGGGCGCGGGCATAGGCTTCGGTCAAGGCGATCTGCTCTTCGGAACGGCCGGACAGGCGCATGTAGTCGAGCGATTCGGCATCGATCGGGCTGATGGCCACGGTGGCGCCGTATTCAGGCGACATGTTGCCCAGCGTGGCGCGGGTGGCCAGCGGCAGGTGCTTGAGGCTGGGGCCGAACAGTTCCACGAACTTGCCGACCACGCCCTGCTGGCGCAGCCGCTCGGCCACGGTCAGCACCAGGTCGGTGGCGGTCACGCCATCGCGCAACTCACCCACCAGACGCAGGCCCACCACTTGTGGAATCAGCATGGACGCCGGCTGGCCGAGCATGGCGGCTTCGGCTTCGATGCCGCCCACGCCCCAGCCCAGCACGCCCAGGCCGTTGACCATCGGGGTGTGGGAGTCGGTGCCAAACAGAGTGTCCGGGAAGGCCCAGGTCTTGCCGTCGATCTCGCGTGTCATGACCACCCGGGCGAGGTATTCCAGGTTGACCTGGTGCACGATGCCGGTATCGGGCGGCACCACGCGGAAGCGTTCAAACGATTCCTGGCCCCAGCGCAGGAAGCTGTAGCGTTCGTGGTTGCGCTGGAATTCGATCTCGGCGTTGCGGCGCAGGGCACCGGCCATGCCGAAGACATCGACCTGGACCGAGTGGTCGATGACCAGCTCGACCGGGGAAACCGGGTTGATCTTGTTCGGATCGCCGCCGAGGTTCTTCATGGCATCGCGCATGGCGGCCAGGTCGACCACGCAGGGCACGCCGGTGAAGTCCTGCAGCAGCACGCGGGCCGGCAGGAAGGAGATTTCGGTATCCGGTTCCTTTTTCGGGTCCCACTTGGCGATGGCCTCGATTTCCTTCGAGGTGACGTTGATCCCATCTTCCTGGCGGATGACGTTTTCAAGAAGAATCTTCATTGAGAACGGCAGGCGATGGATGTCGAAGCGCTTGCCCAGTTCCGTCAGGCTGGCATAGGTGTACTGCTTGCCGCCGACCTCAAGGGTACGCTGGATGGCGAAGGAATCTTTCATGAGCAAAGCTCCAGAATTGGGTGGATGGACTGACGCGAGAGGCAGCCTGTGCCGACAAGGATACTGCGTAGCGCCATGTATCTTGCCTGTCGGACCAGGGCAGGAAATGATGACCGGTGAGGTTCATGTATGTTCGAAAAAGTATGTACAATTCTAGCATATTCAAGTCAGTTGAGCAGCCATGGAAGCCACCGTTGCCGAGCGCGGCCAGATCACCTTGCCCAAGGCCGTACGTGATGCCCTGGGCCTGACCAAGGGCACCTTGCTCAAGGTCGAAGTGGATGGCGGACGCATCATCCTGCGCAAGAGCGTGGACGATGCCATTTCCCGCGCCCGTGGGCGTTTCCGGCTGGATGGATTTGCCAGCACCGACGAGGCCATGCGGGCCATTCGGGGCCGGGCTCCGGGTGAGCCGCTGGAGCCAGGAGTGTCATGATCGCCCTGGATTCCTCGGTCCTGATCGAACTGCTGGCTAATGGGCCGGCCGCCGATGCCGCCGAGGCCAGTCTGCGCGAATGCCTGAGCGTGGGCCCGGTGGTGGTGTGCGAGGTCGTACTGGCAGAAATCTGCACGGCCTTGCAGGACGGGGCCGAGGCCTTTGCCGCACTGGAAGACATGGGCATCCTGTTTCAGCCCATGGAGAGTAAATCCGCCTTGCGTGCCGGTGAGATGCAGCGCCGGCACCGACAGCGTGATGGCCAACGCCAGCGCACCATTCCCGATTTTCTTGTCGGCGCCCACGCTCTGCTGCAATGCGATGGCCTGATCACCCACGATGCCGAGTTTTACCGCAGATATTTCAAGGGCTTACGCTTGATCGTGCCCAAAACCGAGACGCCGGAAACATAACCTTGTTGTAGGTCGTCCCTACGTGGACGACGTCAACCGCATCAACGCACCAAACCGGTCACGGAAAACACCAGCCCGGTCAAGGCACCCAGCGTTGTAATCCACAGCACGCCATGAAAAACCCAGGCTGGCCAGCCGCGGCCGTGACGGGCTTTGCCGCCACGCATACCCAGGAAAAAGCGCAGCATGGCGACCAGAAACAGGGCGATACCGATGCTGACCAAGCCGCGTACATCCAGCAATCGACCTGCCATTACACCCAGGCTGCCGAGGTTGAACAACCACCATTGCTGGGTGCGCCAGCGTCGTGCGGGCAAGGCTTCCAGCAAGCCGGCCTGGCCCGCGCCCAGGATGATCTGGGCCACGCCGACCACCAGCACCAGATAGGCCACCAACCACATGACGGGTCGGGTACTGGCATGGGCGGCCAGGGCGGCAATCACGCCACCGGCCACGATGGCGATGCTGCCGGTCAGCAAAAACGGGCGTACCGCCAGCAGGCGAGCTGGTGTATCAGAGGGCAGCGTCATCGCCGTGTCCGGGCTGGATCCAGCCAGCGCGCTGGCCTGCCTTCACGCTCTGCTGGGGCACTAGCTCCGGATCAATCCGAGCCGCGCCGGCGGGCAGCAACACGATCACGGTGGAGCCATAGTTGAAGCGGGCCATTTCGGCAAAGCGTTCCAGACGCAGATTGCGACCACGAAAATCCGTATGCACCGGGCGGCTGGCATAAGCAGGGATATTGATCCCGTTCCAGACTGTTTCCACACCAGATACCAGCATGGCTCCGACCATCACTACCACCATCGGGCCGAAATCGCAGTCGAAATGGCAGACCAGACGCTCGTTGCGGGCAAACAGGCGCGGTACCGTCGTTGCCGTGGCCGGAGACACGCTGAACAAGCGCCCGGGTACGTGCAGGGTTTCGCGCAAGGTGCCGGACCAGGGCATATGCACGCGGTGGTAGTCGCGCGGGGCCAGATAGACATTGAGAAAACTGCCGTTGGCAAAGGCCTTGGCGTGCTCTGCATCGGCGA
>CAYRJS010000330.1:2823-3251 GCA_964424535.1 uncultured Aquimonas sp. | reverse complement strand
TCGGGATGGAAGACATCCAGGCCATCCATCTTTTCCGAGGTACCGATGAACTTGATCGGACGCCCGGTGATGTAGCGCACGCTGAGCGCGGCACCGCCACGGGCATCACCATCGGTCTTGGTCAGGATCACACCGGTCAACGGCAGGGCGTCGGCAAAGGCCTTGGCCGTGACGGCAGCGTCCTGGCCGGTCATGGCATCGACCACGAACAGGGTTTCCACCGGCTTGGTGGCCGCGTGCAGGGCCTTGATCTCGGCCATCATCTGCTCGTCGATCGCCAACCGACCGGCAGTATCAACCAGCAGGACATCGACAAAGCTCTTGCGCGCATCGGCAATCGCCGCAGTGACGATATCCACCGGCTTTTGCCCCGGATCGGAGGGGAAAAACAGCACCCCGGTCTGTTCGGCCAGGGTCTTGAGCTGGTC
>CAYRJS010000330.1:0-2813 GCA_964424535.1 uncultured Aquimonas sp. | reverse complement strand
CACCGTGGTGGTCTTGCCGGCGCCCTGCAGGCCGGCCATCAGGATCACGGCCGGGGCCGGCACGTTCAGATCCAGCTCGACGTTCTGTGCCCCCATCACCGTGGTCAGTTCATCGCGCACCACCTTGATCAGGGCCTGGCCCGGGGTCAGGCTCTTCATCACGTCCTGCCCGACCGCGCGCACCTTGATGCGCTGGATCAGGGTCTGCACCACGGGTACGGCAACGTCGGCCTCAAGCAAGGCCACGCGCACCTCGCGGGTGGCCTCGCGGATGTTCTCCTCGGTCAGACGACCGCGTCCACGCAGGCGCTGGACGGTGGACGACAGGCGTTGGCTCAGGGACTCGAACATGGGGGCTCACCACGGAAAACGACTGCCTAGTATAAACGCAAGCCAGCCGGCAATTGCCCATGCCAGCCAACGAACCGAAAGCCCATGGCGAGAATACGGACGCATGCCAGCGACAAACCCAGATCTTGCAAAACCGAGCCGATCGCTCCCGCCCAGGCCCCTGTGACTGCCCAAGAATGGCCTGCTGTGCCAAACTTTAGCGATGATGCCCGGGTTAGCCATTGCTGCAATCACCATCTACCTTGCCGCCACCGCAGCGCAGATCGTGGCCCTGCGGCGAGCCTGGCCAGATATGGCCCGCATTGCCTGCCGGCTCGGCCTGGTTGCCTGCATGTTGCATGCGGCCGCGCTGGCGGCCAGTTGGCATGGCATCGGCGGCATGGACATGCATTTCTTCGCAGCCTTGTCGACGGTGATGCTGGGCACGACGGCCCTGACCGCACTGCTGGGCCTGCGCCGCTCGACGGGAGCGCTGGGCCTGGTGCTGTATCCGATCGCGGCCATGGTGGTTCTGCTCTACCCGCTGCTGACACCGGCCACGCCAACCCCCGCCGTGATGACCTGGCCAATCCAGTTGCACGCCGCGCTTTCATTGCTGGCCTACGCGGCCCTGAGCCTTGCGACCTTGCTGGCCGTGATGCTCTGGTTGCAGGAACGTGCCTTGCGCCAGCGCCAGGTAGGCGGGTGGCTGCGGGCCTTTCCGCCCCTGACTTTGCTGGAAAGCCTGATGTTCCGTCTCATCCTGGCCGGCTTCTGCCTGTTGAGCCTGGCCTTGCTGACCGGCGCGGTCTTCATGGAAGACCTGTTCGCGCAACATCTGGCACACAAGACCGTCTTGTCGCTGCTCGCATGGACGGTACTGGGCATCCTGCTGTATGGTCGCCGCCGACACGGCTGGCGGGGCCGGCGGGCGGTCCACTGGACCCTGGTCGCCATGGCCCTGCTGGCATTGGCCTTTTTCGGCAGCAAGTTCGTTCTGGAACTGGTTCTGACGCGAAGCACATGAGCAATCTCGAATCCAGCGCCGCGCGAGTGGACGCCCAGGCTCAGCGCCGGTATCGACGCTTTGCCATGGAAGGTTCCGTGCGCCTGTATTCGGGTACGGCCATGTGGATCACGCAGTTGTGCGACCTGTCGCTGGCAGGGGTGCGGGTGCAATGCCCGGACGGCTGGAACGGCACCGAGGGCAGGCGCTATCGCCTGGACTTGCGTCTGGAAGGCGGGGTGATGATCAGCATGGGCGTGGAACTGGCGCGCAAGGTGCCAAGCGACGGGCTGGGCTTTACCTGCGTCAAGATCGACCTGGGCAGCTTTGCCCAACTCAAGCGTCTGGTGGAATTGAACCTGGGCAGCACCAGCTTGTTGCTGGAAGAACTGGCCGTGCTGGCCGAAGCCTGAAACCTCGCACCGAGTGCTTCAATCCATGGCTTCCAGCGCCTCACGCAAGCGCTCGGCGGCAATGATCTCCAGACCATCAAAGGATTTTTTCTTCGGCGCATTGGCGCGCGGCACGATGGCGCGGCGAAACCCGTGCGTGGCCGCCTCGCGCAAACGTTCCTCGCCATTGGGTACCGGCCTGATTTCGCCCGACAAACCGACTTCACCAAAAGCCACGGTCGGCGTGGCCATCGGCCGGTTGCGCAAACTCGACAGAATCGCCAGCAACACCGGCAAATCGACCGCCGTTTCCTGGATGCGGATTCCTCCGACCACGTTGACGAAGACATCCTGATCGTAGACCGCGACCCCGCCGTGGCGGTGCATCACCGCCAGCAGCATGGCCAGGCGGTTCTGTTCCAACCCCAATGCCACCCGGCGCGGGTTGGCCAACGGACTCTGGTCGACCAGGGCCTGGACTTCAACCAGCAAAGGACGGGTACCCTCACGGGTCACCATCACGGCACTGCCGGGCTGGGGTTCGCTGCTGCCCGACAGGAAAATGGCGGAAGGATTGGCCACTTCGCGCAAGCCGCGATCGGTCATGGCAAACACGCCCAGCTCGTTGACCGCGCCAAAGCGGTTCTTGAAAGCCCGCAACACCCGAAAACGGCTGCCGGATTCACCCTCGAAATAGAGCACGGCATCGACCATATGCTCCAATACACGCGGCCCGGCAATGCCGCCTTCCTTGGTGACGTGGCCGACCAGAAACACGCTGGTGCCGGTTTCCTTGGCAAAACGCACCAGCTTGGCGGCGCTTTCGCGCACCTGGCTGACCGATCCGGGCGCGGCCATGAGTTGATCCGAATACATGGTCTGGATCGAATCGATCACCACCAGGCGCGGTTTTTCCTCGGCCAGTTTCGGCAGGATGCGCTCCACGCTGGTCTCGGTCAGACAACGCAAACCTCCCAGCTCCAGGCCCAGACGTTGAGCCCGCGCGCCCACCTGACCCAGGCTTTCCTCGCCGGTGACGTACAGCCCGGGGATGCGCTCCTGCATCGCGGCCACGGCCTGCAGCA
>CAYRJS010000329.1:0-3253 GCA_964424535.1 uncultured Aquimonas sp. | reverse complement strand
TGGCAAATTTCTTGATTAGATATTTATAGGCCTGGCCGAGAATGTCCGCCTTGCAGTGTTCATTGCCCAGGTTGAGCGACGAGAAGTGTTCGATCAGGTCCTTGAGCAGCGCGTCCGAAAGGCGGTCTTTATTGGTCCACTGGGCGTCGCCGAAGATGCCGTGCAAGGTATCCGGGTTGGCCTGCTCGATGCAGCGCATGGCCTTCTGGAGCGCATGGCCGATATTGGCGCTCTTGGCCCGGACATCTTTCCAGTGGCAGCCCTCCGGAACCTGGAACCGGTGGTTCTCGGGGAATTGGGCGAACTCCACGTCGCCGTCGGACTCTTCCAGAGCCACGGCATACTCCTCGTCGTAGACATCGGAGAGCCGCTTGAAGAACAAGAGCGGGAAGATGTAGGTCTTGAAGTCGGCCGCGTCGACAGGGCCACGCAGGATATTGGCCGCTTCCCAGAGATGCCCGGAGAGGGTCCCGATATCCAGATCGACTGAGTTATTATTTCCGTTCTTCCTGCTCATTCAGCTTGATCCTGTCTGCTCTTGTCCGCCGCACCGCCAGCCTCGACCCAAGCATCGACCTGTTCTTTTTTGAACTTCCAAAGACGGCCCATGCGATGGGCGGGCATCGCATGCTTGTCGATCCAGCGGTAAACGGTGTCACTGCTGACACCGAGGTACTTGCCTATCTCGTCTACTGATAACCAGCGGTCTTCCATCTCGGCCATTTCTCTAGCTCCTCATGGGCGATTGGTTTTCTTGCCACGCCAGAGGCGGTAACGGGGATGCTGGGCGCAGCTTCCCCAACTTAAAACATCCTCTAATATATTTAGGCAGGGGCCGATTGTCAAACGTTTTCGTCCGGATAAAGCCGCAAAGGTCTGCTCACGGGCGTAACCACTCGCCGCTGGCGACTCTTTCCGCGTAAGGCGGGCATGGCATCCAATAGGTCCAGGCTGGAATCGAGGTGCGCCCGCATAGCACCGCCACCATCACCCGCTGGTACATGCTGTGGCCGCAGGGCCGGAAGCCTTCCAGCCGGTCGATGGGCGGTAGGTCGCGCTGCGGGTCGGTCACCCAGCACTTCAGCACCACCGACCCAACCGGCCGAATGTTTCTCGGCATCCTGATCACCTTCGCCCAGTACGAGCGGGAGGTCATTGCCGAGCGTATCCGGGACAAGGTGGCAGCTGCCAAGCGCCGGGGGAAATACTGCGGCGGCGTGCCCATCCTCGGATACGACGTCGACCGGGATAACAAGAAGCTGCTGGTCAACCCGGATGAAGCCAGGACGGTACAGTACATCTTCCGCCGCTTCATCCAGATCGGCTCGGCCAAGAAGCTGGGCCAGGAATTGAACGAACAGGGGTACCGCACCAAGGCCTGGACCACCAAGAAAGGCAAAGTGCGCGAGGGCTCCGAATGGAACACCGCCCATATCTACCGGCTGCTCAACAACCGGATCTATATCGGCGAGATCGTCCACAAGGACCGTAGTTACCCTGGTGAGCACGAGGGGATTATCGACCGGGCGACCTGGGACAAGGTGCAGGCCATCCTGGCTGACAACAAACCGGTCAAAGTGTCCATGGCCAGAACCAAAATGGTCGCCCCGCTGAAAGGCGTCATCCGCTGCGGCCACTGCGGATGCGCGATGGGACCGACCTACGCCCGCAAGAACGGCCGCCACTACACCTATTACATCTGCCAGAAGGACAGCAAGCGGACCGTGAGCCGGTGCCCGCTCAAACGGATTCCCGCCGGGGACATCGAGCAGGCCGTAGTCGAGCAGTTGAGCGCGGTGTTCCGCACACCGACGCTGGTGGCCAAGACCTACTTCGCCGCCCGTGACATCGAGCAGGCGGAGAGGGAGCGCCTGTTCAAGCAGAAAGCCCAACTCGAGATGGAGCTGTCGCAGGCGAGGGAGCAGGCACTCGAACTGATGAAACCCGGCAGCGATCAGCCGGGCAAGGCTGAGATGCTCACGACCGTCAACCGCCAGGCGGTCGAGCTCTCGAAACAACTGACGCACGTGAGCGAGCGATGCAGAGCCTACCGGGGGAACAGCATCACGGAGCAGGATGTCTCGGAGGCCTTCCAGAATGTCGAGGGCTTCTGGGAAGACCTTTTCCCTGTGGAGCGAAACCGGCTCATCCGCCTCCTGGTGGATAAGGTGGAGATCCGGGAGACCGGAATCGATATGGAGCTGCGCACCAACGGGCTGACAACACTCATCGCCGAGCTGGCCGGTCTGGCATGCGAAGTCACCGAACGGAGGGTAAGCCGATGAAAATGAAGCCGACCATTACCGTAGCCGACAACGGCAACCTGCAGATCCACATCCCGATGCTGATCCGGCGCATGCGCGGCCGCAAGACGGTCATCGCTCCCCAGGCCCTGGATGGAGAAATCACAGGAGCGCAGGAACCGGTGCAGTCCGCCGTCCTTCAGGCGCTGGGAAGGGCCTTTTCATGGGCCGACATCCTCGAATCCGGCCAGGTCAAGTCCATCAGCGAGCTTGCTCGTACCCTCGACGTCGATGGCTCGTATGTGGCCCGCATCCTCAAGCTAACGACCCTGGCCCCCGACATCGTCGAAGCCCTGATCAACGGCGAGGAACCAAACGGGCTATCGCTGGCCAAGCTGACCCAGACCTTTCCCGAGGACTGGGCCGAGCAGCGCCGCCAGTTCGGCTTCGCCACCGACTGACGACCGGACCGGAGACCACCCCAGAGAGCCGACTATCAGCGTCGGCTTTTCTTCTTTAGGGGGCAGGAAGCCGGAGTTGACCGCGCTTCTTTTCATGGCCGAGGCGGGCGATTTCGAAAAAACGTCCGGTTGCGGCATCGAACGATGACCTAAGACAACCGCCAAAAATGGCAATCAGCCGCAACCCCATATCAATCAAGGATGTAGCTTTCCGGACGAGCTTCGGACTTGGTCCGGAGAAAACAGAGAATCAGGGGCCAAACAGAGAAAGAAAGGCGGGAAGATGGGGAGAATCGATGGTGCGGAGAGGTGCTTTGGAAAGATGTGAAACGGGCGCAAACCCTTTAGAAACAAGGGGAAAAAGAAAACCCGTCACCCCGGAGAATGACCCCAGAGAGACGGGTTTGTCTTTTCTAAATGGTGGAGGTGGGGGGAGTTGAACCCCCGTCCGAAGGCGCTTGACCTCCGGTACTACATGCTTAGCTCACCGTTGAATCTTGCTTCCCGACAGCACGGTGTGCGAAGCGCATCGGGAGGCCAGCCTGCTTG
>CAYRJS010000328.1:835-3265 GCA_964424535.1 uncultured Aquimonas sp. | reverse complement strand
GCCGGCTGATCCTTTCGTAGGGCCACGGCCCCGACGGCGGCCTTTCGTAGGTCGGGGCTACGCCCCCGACGCCGCTCTCCATAACCCGAAGTCGCTCTCCGTAACCCGAAGAGCCTACATCTCCGGCGGTGTTTCCGGGCAATCCAGCCATAGATTCAAGGCCCCGGCAATATCGCGCCAATCAAACGCCGCCACGCCCTGATCGTTGTCCACGGCATACAACACGCCATAGGGAAAACGCTCGCTGGCGGCCGGATAAAAGGCAATACCATCGGTATTGAGCGTGCTCCGGCCACTGAAGCTGCCCAGATAATCCAGGCTGGCACGATCAAACACATGGAAACGATTCACCTCAAGACCCTGATCGGTCGTGATCCAGTAACCATTGCCGCTGGGGCACTCGTACAAGGCAATGCCTTCCTGATCCCCCTGGATCAGACCATCGCCCAGACGCTGGCCGGTATAACGCCCCTCCAAATCGTAGATGGCGGCACCCCGATCCCGGAAATCGGGATGTTCCTCGGCAATCACCAGACGATTGAACGCCACATCCCCGGCAATCGACTCCACCCAACGCAACGCACCCTCGGGCCGGGTTTCGCCAAAACTGCCCAGATGCCGGACCTGAATCGCATCGGGTGCCAGTTGCACCCGGAAACGCTGGATACGCCGATCCAGAGCCGACAAGGGCGGCAACTGATCGTCATCGTCCTGATAACTGTCGGTCACCAGCACCTCGACTTCATCGGGTGCGCTTTCATGCAACCAGATGCCATAAGGCGAACGCAACTGCTCGGCGCCAAACTGCCCACGCCCGGAAAATTCCGGCAACTGATAAACCTGCACGCGCCCGGCATCGCGCTCGACCACGAACAAGGTGTCGCCGTAAATCGCCAGGCCATTGGGATACGCCAGCGTGCCCGCCGGCATGGCCTGCAACAGCAAGGTGCCATCGGAACCATCGTAGACCAGCAGGTTGCCGGCGTATTTGGCGCTGGCAATCACGCGCACCTCGCCTTCCGGAGACACCCAGGTCGCCAGGGAATCAACCTCGGAACCCGCGGGTGCCGCGACGACAAAGGCCTCGGTGATGAGCGTGGTGGCCAGACCGTCGCCTTCGACCACCGGTGGCGATGGACGTGACGATTGGTGGGCGCAGGATGCCGACAACAGCGCCAGGACCAGAGCGAACACAAGGGCAGATGCCGGATTGGCACGAGAGGTCAATTGCAATGGAATTTCCCCGTTTGGAAGGACCGTCGCGAACACCCGGCAACACCCCTGAACCGTTTGTCGTGCCACACTTTATCCTGCCAGAACCAAACCGGCAAAGCCGATTTGCCCGCATCCGGCCTACCATGACACCACCCAGCCTTGCCGGCCATGAAACCCGCAGCCTCAATGACGCCCCCCGACCCTCCACACGTGCATGACCACAACCACGATCACGGACACGATCACGGCCTGAACGTATCCGCGGACAACCGCCGCAGCATCCTGCTGGCGCTGGTGCTGACGACCAGCTTCATGCTCGTGGAAGTCATCGGCGGCTGGCTTTCCGGCTCCCTGGCCCTGATCGCCGATGCCGGGCATATGTTGACCGATGCCGCCGCCCTGCTGCTGGCCTGGGCTGGCTTTCATTTCGGCCGCCGTGCTCCCAGCGCCCGGCGCACCTTCGGCTATCGACGCCTGGAAGTGCTGGCCGGCTTCATCAATGCCTGGATGCTGTGGCTGCTGGTGGCCTGGATCTGCTGGGAAGCCGTGGGTCGTCTGCTGACACCGGCACCGGTATTGGCCGGACCCATGCTGGCCGTGGCCGTGGCCGGATTGCTGGTGAACCTGGTGGTGTTCGCCATCCTGCATCGAGCCGATACCGCCCACGTCAATATCCAGGGCGCGATGCTGCATGTGCTGGGCGACCTGCTCGGCTCGGTCGCCGCCATCATCGCCGCCATCGTCATCCACTTCACCGGCTGGACCGCGATCGACCCGCTGCTATCGGTTTTGATTTTGCTATTGATCGTGCGCAGCGCCTGGGCCTTGCTGAAAAACTCCCTGCATATCCTGCTCGAAGGCACCCCCGCGGATATCGACATTGCCCGCCTCGAAGCCCATCTGTGCGCAACCATTCCCGGCCTGCATTGCGTCGAGCACGTACACGTCTGGTCGATCACCTCCGGCCAGCCCGCCGCAACCCTGGAAGCCCACATCCTGCCCGACACCGACCCACGCACCACCACCGCCGCCATCAAACTCGCCCTGGCCGAAGAATTCGGCATCAGCCACAGCACCGTCGAAATCGTCTGGGACGAAGGCGACGGCTGCAGCATCGACACACCGCTGTAGCATCCTTTCCGTCGGGGACGTAGCCCCGACCTACACAAGCCGGCATCGCCTCAATCGAAATTTTCCGTCGGGGGCGTAGCCCCG
>CAYRJS010000328.1:0-825 GCA_964424535.1 uncultured Aquimonas sp. | reverse complement strand
ACCAAGGCCACGCCCATCGGTTTGAAATCAACCACGTTGCGCGTAACCACGCGCATGCCGTGCACCAATGCCGTTGCCGCGATCAAGGCATCGCGCTCGTTGCGTCTGTCGGGTACATGCAAGCGCGCGCAACGCTGGGCCACGGCCGTGTCGATGGACAAGGTGCGATCAGCAAACTCGGGCAACACCTGCTGCTCCAGCCATGCGCGTAGCAGTGCCCCTTGGGTGGCATCCTTGCGTTCAATCGACACCACGCCCAGCTCCAGTTCCATGATGGAAATCACCGAGATGAAAAGATCGGCAGCATCCACGTTTTGCGCCCAGGCCACCACGTTGGCATCGGCCTTGCCAGTCCGCAGCTTGCGCAATTCCGACACCACGTTGGTATCGAGCATGTACATCATGAAAGATCAGCCGGCTTGCTCGTTACAGTCATGCGCGGCGGCTTGAATTCGATATCGGCACCATCCGGCATCGCCAGAGCCTCGGCGATACTGCGCCGCTGCCTTGTCAATTGCTGATAATCGGCAAAGCTCAACAGCACATGCGCAGGTTTGCCGCGATCAGTGATGATCACCGGCCCTTTGCTGGCCGCCTTTTTTGCCTGGGTCACGTTCTGGTTCAGCTCGCGACTGGATAGCGTGGTGATGGTCACGGCGCAGCTCCCGCATAAATGTAGGAACGATGCTACATTTCAAATTCAAGGCAAGCAAGCGTCGGGGGCGTAGCCCCGACCTACACAAGCCGACATCGCCTCAATCGAAATTTTTCGTCGGGGACGTAGCCCCGACCTACCCCCGTTGCTTTTTGTAGGTCGCCCCTACG
>CAYRJS010000327.1:0-3273 GCA_964424535.1 uncultured Aquimonas sp. | reverse complement strand
GCCAGGTCTTTGACCAGCCCCAAGCCGTGGCCGCCGACCTTGATCCCGAACTGGCTATCTACTCGGGATTTCCCAGCCCCGGCGACAAGCGTCTGCTTGCTGCCGTTCGTCGCCTGGGTGGCAAGACTCCATCCGGTGACCAACATGGTTTCCAGGACCCGCGCTACGAAGAACTAGCCTTCCGCTACCGAGCTCGCAATTATCCGGACAGTCTGAGCCAGGCCGAACACGATCGCTGGCAAACCTACCGACGCACGCGCCTGGCACCGGGCAGCGATCTGTCCGAATACGATCTGCCAACTTATTTCGCCGAAATCGAAACCCTGCGCGCTGCCCCGGCCCAGCGTCCGGATGCCCAACACATCCTCGACGCCCTGGAAGACTGGGGTCGACGCATCGAGCGCAGCCTCTAAGCTTGCGACAAGCGTGACTTATGGCCGGCGAGCCAAGTGGCATGGCTGGCTAGACTCCAGGCTCGATCGAACCCGAGCGGACAAGGAGCAACGATGTTCAAGCATTGCGCACTGGCCTTATGCCTGGCGGCGGCCAGCGGATTGACCATGGCGGCCGAACCGGTCGACCTGGCCATGATCAACCGTATCCAGCATGAAGCCTTTCACAATTCCAAAGTCATGGACACCATGGCTGAACTGACCGAAGTCATCGGTCCACGCCTGACCGGTTCACCGGCCATGGCCCGGGCCCATGCCTGGACCGGTCAGCAAATGCGCGACTGGGGCCTGACCAATGTCCACGACGAAGCCTGGGACGATTTCGGCCGCGGCTGGGAATTCAGCTTCGCCCACGTCGATGTGCTTGAACCACGCGCCTTTCCACTACGTGCCCTGCCGGGGAGCTGGACTCCTGGCACCGACGGGCCGGTCGAAGGCGAGGTGATGATCGTCAAGATCGAAAAGCCCGAAGACCTGGAACAATACAAGGGCAAGCTGGCCGGCAAGATCCTGCTGCTCGATCCGTTGCGTCCCTATGTCCGGGCCATCACGGTCGCAACCCAGCGACATGACGCCAACAGCCTGGCCAGCCTGCACGAGTTCACCATTCCCGGCGACGATGCCGAACGGGAACAGTGGAAGGGTGAATACATGAAGATGCGGGAACTGGGCCAGGCATCCAGTCAGTTCTTCATGGATGAAGGCGTGCTGGCCACCTTGCGCATCAGCAGTCGCGACGACGGCATCTTGCGCGTCTTCGGTGGCGGTGCCCGCAAGGCGGATGAAGTCGTGGGCGTTCCAAGCCTGGTGGTCACCGCTGAGCACTACAACACCCTGGTACGGGCGGTACAGGCCGAGCGCCCGGTGCGCATGCGCATCAACGTGGATTCCCGCTTTACCAGCAGCACGGATCAGCCTGGCTACAACACCATCGCCGAGATCCCCGGCCAGGGCCGTCTGGCCCAGGAAGTGGTGATGCTGGGCGCACACATGGATTCCTGGCATACCGGCACCGGCGCCACCGACAACGCCGCTGGCGTGGCCGTGATGATGGAAGTCATGCGCATCCTCAAGGCTGTCGGAGCCAAGCCCCAGCGCACCATCCGCGTAGCCTTGTGGAGTGGCGAGGAACAGGGCTTGATCGGTTCGCGCGAATACGTGAAGCGGCACTTTGCCAGTTATCCGGAACCCACCGACCCGGAACAGAAAAAGCTGCCGGAATTCTTCCGTGAGCCGACCGGTGAACTCCAGACCACCCGTGCCTATGACCAGTTCTCGGCCTATTTCAACCTCGACAATGGTTCCGGTCGCATCCGTGGCATTTACGCCCAGGAAAACCACGCCGCAGCGGCCATCTTCAGCGACTGGCTCAAACCCTTCCACGATCTGGGCGCCACTGACGTGGTTCTGGCCAATACCGGCAGCACCGACCATATCTCGTTTGACCGGGTCGGCCTGCCCGGCTTCCAGTTCGTCCAGGACAGTCTGGACTACTTCAGCCAGACCCATCACACCGAACTGGACACTCTGGATCATGTGGAAGCCAGTGATCTGAAACAGGCCGCTGCCATCATTGCCAGCTTCGCCTACCACGCCGCCATGCGTGAACAGAAACTGCCGCGCAAGCCTTTGTCCATGTAACAGAGTATCGGTCACTCAAAGACCGACAATCGGCCGCCAGCTGGCGCTTCAAACAACCAATCAACTGCTGAAAATGAAATCGCCCGGCCATGAGCCGGGCGATTTGCATTGAAGCATGCATCTCATCGCGATCAAGACCGGCAGGCACTAGACGAATTCATCTCATGCCTGCCGGTAGTTCGTCGACTTACTCCATCCGCCGCAAACCAGCGCCTGCCAGCAACAGTGTCATCAGACCCAGCAACCACAAGGCCCATGGCGCATTGGCCGGCACCCATGCAGGCATGACGACGGGCAACAGCACCGCTGCACTGGTCGAGCTGGATGCGGTCGAGCTGCTGCTGACCGTCGCCGTGTTGACGATCTTTTGCGGCCCGGTATACGTGGTCGGAATCAACATGGTGACATCGATCACGCGGGTTTCACCGGGCAGCAAGGTCCCCAGCAAGCAGGGGAAGTCAGTGACGCAATCGCCGGCATTGGACACCCAGACCAGACCGAACGGCGGCGGATCGATGACCTGCACATCGTGTGCCGGCACCGTGCCGTTGTTTTCGATCAGAAGGGTGAACACTACTTGTTCGCCCACCTGAGTCTGCGCCGGACCCGTCTTGGTGATGGTCAAGGCGGCCGGAACCACGGGGTGATCCGTGCTGCAGGTGGTGCACGTCGGGTCGGTCGGGGTTGGATCAGCCGGATCGCCGCCACCGGCGGCCGTCACGCTGTTACCCACACTCACCGTCGCAGCGCTGTCCACGGTGGCGGTGTACTGCACCGTGTAGGTACCCGGAGCCGTACCGCCTGGCAGGGTGAACACCAGGACTGGCGCACCCGCGACATTGGCGGCATACGCACCTGGCACGGTCACCGCGTCAAAGGTCAGGCCCGCACCCAGGGTATCGGTCAATACCACATCGCTCAGGGTGGCCGTGTTGCTCACGATGGCCGTCAGTGTGTAGGTAATGGTGTCGCCTCCAGTCACAGATGCAGCTGTAGCTGGATCGGCACTCTTCGAGACGGCCACTTCGGGCACGGCGGTCGGCGAATCCACTTCGCTCGGCGGAGTCGTGGTCGGACCACCACCGCCAGGCGGAGTACCCGTCGCAGTCGCGCTGTTATGCACGGTGCCTGCGGTCACATCCGCTGCCGTCACCACGTGGGTGGCGGTACAGGTCGTGGT
>CAYRJS010000326.1:0-3274 GCA_964424535.1 uncultured Aquimonas sp. | reverse complement strand
GCAACGATCAAGCGGAGACACTGGTGGCGTCTGGAAATTGACCAGACTCACGGCACCGGTCCGAAAAAGCTCGAATCCACCGTGGTCTGGACACTGCCATCGGCCGTCTCGATGACAAAGCGCACCGGCTGGCGACCATGGACCGAAGCGGGGGCTTTCACCGTCATGCCTTCGGCCCGCACTTCCCCGGCCGCCACCGGGATTTCGATCGGCGCCTGCCGCAATTCCAGGCCCGGCACTTCACTTGTCACCGTCACCACATAGGTTTGCCCGATTTCGGTCTTGTTCGCCAGCTTCAAGGTGTAGCCATTCTCGATGCCATCGGCCACGGTGCGGTACAGGGCATTGCGATCACGCAGGACATCGGCGATCAACGGACTGCGGTGGCTGATGCCCCAGATCCAACCGGCGATCAAGACCAGCAACAAGCCGGCGTAGACCAGGATGCGCGGGCGCAACACCCGCGTAGGTTGGCCATCAATGGCGTTCTGGGTGGTGTAACGGATCAATCCGCGGGGATAGTCCACCTTGTCCATCACATCGTTGCAGGCATCGATACACAGGCCACAGGCAATGCACTCGTACTGCAGGCCATTGCGGATATCGATGCCGACCGGGCACACCTGCACGCACAAGGTGCAATCGATGCAGTCGCCCAACTGTTCGGTCGCGAATTTCGGCAAGGGCTCGGCTTCCATGCCGGCTTCGCCCAAGGCGATGGTGGCACGCGCAGCGGCGCGATTGGCAGCGGCGCTGGGGTGCCGGCTGGCCCGGAACACGTAGTCATAGGCCGTATTCACATCGAGCAGGCCACGGGCACGCTCAAGCACGCTGCCCAGACCACGCTTGCGCGCCCCGCGCGGTTCGCCACGCATTGGATCGTAGGCGATGATCAAGGTATCGCGATCGAACATGGCGCTCTGGAAGCGCGCATACGGACACATGTACTTGCACACCTGCTGGCGCAACACCCCGGCAAAGGCATAGGTGGCACCACCGTAGAACAGCACCCAGAAGGTTTCCCAACCATTCCAGTCGAAGGTCCACAAGCGTCCGGCCAGGCCGGCAATCGGGGTGAAATAACCGACGAAGGTGAAGCCGGTCCACAAGGCAAAGGTCACGAACAAAAACTGCTTCAGGCTCTTGCGCCAGATGCGGTTGCCAGTCCACGGACCTTGGTCAAGTTTCATGCGCTTGGCGCGATCACCTTCGACCCAGCGCTCGATCCACAAGAACACCTCGGTCCAGACCGTCTGCGGGCAGGCATAACCACACCACAGGCGTCCGGCCAGGGCGGTGGTAAAAAACAGGACCAGGGCCAGGATCGCCAGCAGCATCGACAACAGGATGAAATCCTGGGGCCAGAAGGTCAGGCCAAAGACATGGAACTTGCGCGCTGGCAGATCGAACAGGACGGCCTGGCGCCCATCCCAGCCCAGCCAGGGAAACAGGTAGTACATCCCCAAAAGCCAATACACCGCCAACTTGCGCAAGCGGTCGTAGCGCCCGGACACATCCTTGGGATAGACCTTGCGTTCCTTGACGTAAAAGCTCTCGTCCTGGTCGGTGAGCAGATCGATGTCGATGGCTTTTTTCATGGCTTCAGCGCAAGGGCCCGTTGAACCGGCTGGCGGGACGCAGCAAATACCAGGTGAACAGGCTGGACGAGGCCGTGGCCGCCCAGAACGCCAGGAATCCCAGGGTATAGCCCATGCTGCGGCCTACCTCGAAATGCGGAAAGCTGATCTGTCCCAGTTCGATCGGATCAATGAAGCTGAAAAACGCCGCATTGGCGACTCCGGCGGCAAAAAAACTTGGCCACAGGATCGCCCCCAGACGCTGGGTCAGGGGGCGAGCGGGCAGAGTATCCGGCGACGTCGTGCTCATCGTGGAGACGCAGCCGATGCTGAGGAGTCCGAATTGGACAACGACCAGACATAGGCTGCCACCAGACGCGAGCGAGTCTCGCCCAACAGCCCACGATGCGCCGGCATGGAACCATGACGGCCCTGGGTGAGGGTCTGGCGCAGGCTTTCGTTGCTGTCGCCATACATCCAGTAGTCATCGGTCAGATCCGGCGCGCCCAGCATGGGATTACCCTTGCCGTCCAGGCCATGACAGGCCACGCACACGCCTTCGTACAAGGGTTTGCCCTTGGCCGCCAAGGCGTTGTTTTCCAAACTTGCCGGGTTTGCCAGCGTGCGCGTATAGGCGATGACCTGATCGACGGCACCTTCACCACCCATGCCGGTCAACACCGTGCCCCATTCCGGCATCACCCCTTCACGCCCATCGAGCACGCTTTCCAGGATGCGCTCGGGCGAACCGCCCCAGTGCCAGATGCTGTCGGTAAGGTCGGGATAGCCGATGGCGCCTTTCGCCGAGGAACCATGGCAGGCGGCACAGACGTTGGCAAAAATGGAACGCCCCAGACGCATGGCATCGGCATCCCGGGCCAGGTCGGGCAATTCGCGCCCGGCAAACGGGGCGAAGGTCTGCTCCAGGCGCGCATCGGCCACGGCCTTGTCGGCATCGTGTTCGGAGGTCGAAGTCCAGCCGCTGATACCCGGGTAATGTCCCAGGCCGCCATACCAGGCGAAATAGGCCACGCCAAATACCAGGGACAGGTAAAACCCGATGATCCACCAGCGCGGCATGGGCTGGTTGTACTCGGTGATGTCACCGTCCCAATGGTGGCTGGTTTCATCCGGTTTGGGATCGCCGGGGCGACGTTTTCCGGTCGACCACAGCAGCCAGGTCGCCCCGCCCAGATTGAGGATCACCAGGGCAATGATGTACCACGACCAGGCCGAACTCATGGTGTTTCCTCCGCACGGCCTGGTTCATCCAGCACCAGAAGGGCGGCACGCTCGAATTCCGCCTGTCGCGCTGGCCTCCAGGCCCAGATCCAGACGCCCACGAACAACAGCAACAACAACAAGGTCACGATTCCGGAGAGCATGGCTCAGTCCTCCCTGGGTGCATGTCGGCCAAGGCCCTGCAGATAGGCCACCATGGCATCGAGTTCGGTCTTGCCGGCCACGGCAGCGGCAGCGGCCTCGATTTCCGCATCGCTGTACGGATCGCCCAGACGCTGCAACGCGCGCATGCGGCGGGTCACGGACTGGCCATCGACGGTGTTCTTTTCCAGCCACGGGAAACCGGGCATGTTGGACTCGGGCACCACGGCGCGCGGGTCGATCATGTGCACCCGATGCCAGTCATCGGAATAACGCCCGCCCACCCGGGCCAGATCCGGCCCGGTGCGCTTGGA
>CAYRJS010000325.1:0-3275 GCA_964424535.1 uncultured Aquimonas sp. | reverse complement strand
GTTGACGCAGAAGCTCAAGATTTCCGAGCGTTTCCTGTCGGCACTGGGCAGCGATTGCGGCCTTGCCAACGTCAATATCGGAACTTCGGGTGCCGAGATCGGTGGCGCCTTCGGGGGCGAAAAGGACACCGGCGGCGGTCGTGAATCCGGTTCGGATGCCTGGAAGGTATATATGCGCCGCCAGACCAATACCATCAACTGGTCCGATTCATTGCCGCTGGCTCAGGGCATTACCTTCGATCTGTAAGCACCTTGATGAAGCGGCGCATCGGTCACCCTTGATGCGTCGCTTCGTCCAGACAACAACGGCGCAAGCCACGGATCGCACCTGCAAGGAGTTTTGCCATGAATACGCCCACCGCACCCGTACAAACCAGCACCCTGGCCATTGTCAGCCTGGTTTCCGGCATCGTGTCCTGGGTCATGTTGCCCTTTCTGGGCTCGATCGTGGCGATCATCACCGGGCATATGGGCCGGTCCGAAATCCGCCGCAGTCAGGGCCGTATCGGTGGTGATGGCCTGGCCATCGGCGGCTTGATCCTGGGCTATCTGCAGATCGGCCTTTTGCTGATAGGCATCCTGGTCGCCTTCCTGTTCTTCGGTGGTCTGGCAGCTCTGGTGGCGGGCCTGTCATTCATGAATTGAACCCGTTTACACGCCAATCACCCAAAATTACGGGTCCAGCATTGCAAGTTCCGGCGAAAGTGTGAACCATATCAATATTTGATGCACCAACCGATGAGCTGTCGTGCCCGTCGTTCGCGCCTCGCCGTACTCTCCAGGCAGACCATTCGATGTATACCCTGTTGCGCCCATTGTTGATGGCCGGTGACCCGGAAAAAGCTCACGAGCGCAGCTTGCGCTGGCTGGAACAGTCGCGTCGTCTGGGTTTGACCGCATTGACCGCTACGCGCAAGCGCGAGCTTGCGGTCAAGGCCATGGGCCTGGAATTTCGCAATCCGATCGGTCTTGCCGCCGGCATGGACAAGAACGGTGCCTATATCGATGCCCTGGCCAGCTTCGGCTTCGGTTTTATCGAAGTCGGTACCGTTACGCCCCGTGCGCAACCTGGCAATCCGCGCCCGCGCCTGTTCCGCCTGGGTGAAAAGCAGGCCATCATCAATCGCATGGGCTTCAACAATGAGGGCATCGGCGCCCTGGTGCGCAATGTCGAGCGCAGCCGTTGGCAAGGTGTGATCGGGGTCAATATCGGCAAGAACAAGGACACGCCTAACGAACAGGCCCTGGATGATTACCGCTATTGCCTGGAACGGGCCTGGGCGGTGGCACATTACATCACGGTGAATATTTCCTCGCCCAACACGCCCGAATTGCGCGCTTTGCAATTTGGCGAGCCATTCCGACGCCTGATCGGCGGGCTGCGTGAATTGCAGGAACAGATTGCCGCCCAACGCTCGGTGCGACGCCCTCTGCTACTCAAGATCGCACCCGATTTGACCCAGGCAGACATTGAAACCATCGCCCACACGCTCAACGACATGGGTATCGACGGGGTCATCGCCACCAATACCACGGTCGACTGCTTCGGCGTGGAAGACCTGCGCCACGGCAAGGAAACCGGTGGCCTGTCCGGTGCTCCCTTGTACGGCATGTCCACCCTGGTCTTGCGCAACCTGCGCCGTACCCTGGACCCGAACATCACCCTGATCGGCGTCGGTGGCATCCTCAGTGGTGCCGATGCCGTGGGCAAACTGTCCGCCGGGGCCCAGTTGGCCCAATGCTATTCCGGTCTGGTATTTCGGGGCCCGCGCCTGGTGGGTGAATGCATCGAAGCCTTGCGACGTCGGCGCGAGCAGGGCATCGCATCCTGATGAGCAGCGCCTGGAGTCTGGCCGAGAACGTCTGGCTGACGGGCGTCAACGGCTTCCGGGTGGCCGTGCAGGCCGAATTGCGGGTGGATGTGCGCCTTCCTGAGGGTTTGCCCGAGCTGTTCGCCCTGCCCTGGTTTCAGCACGCGCCCATTCTGGTCCTGGGTGAAGGCAGCAACACCTTGCTGGTCAAGGATGTGCCCGGTGCGGTGATCTGCATTCACGCCCTGGAACGGCGCATCCTGCATGACGATGGCGAACACGCCCTGGTCCGCATCGGCGCCGGTGAGCACTGGGATGACGTGGTGCGCTGGAGCCTGGGCCAAGGCCTGGCCGGATTGGAAAACCTGGCCTTGATTCCGGGCACGGCAGGTGCGGCCCCGGTCCAGAATATCGGCGCTTACGGTACGGAAATCCGCGAATTTGTCGACACCGTGGAAGCTTGGGATCGTACGACTGGCACGCTTGTGCGCTTGCGTGCACAGGAATGTGGATTTGCCTATCGTGACAGCCGCTTCAAGCACGAAGCCTCACGCTGGCTGGTCACGGCCGTGGAGCTGCGTCTGCCCCACCACCACGCTCCCCGTATCGACTATCCCGGTTTGCGCGAAGAGCTGGCTGCCTTGGGTGTTGGAGACCGGCCGCGTCCCAGCGAGATTGCCGAAGCCGTTTCCCGCCTGCGTACCCGCAAGCTGCCCAATCCCACCTTGTTGCCCAATGTCGGCAGCTTCTTTCGCAATCCGCAGGTGCCACTGGCCCAGGCCGAAGCCTTGCGCGAAGACAACCCCACCCTGCCCGTTCACACCACGGATAACCCGGGGCTGCGCAAGCTGTCGGCCGCCTGGTTGATCGAACAGGCCGGCTGGAAAGGCCATCGCGATGGTGATGCCGGGGTTTCCGCTCAGCACGCTCTGGTACTGGTCAATCACGGCCAGGCCAGCGGTCTGCAACTGTTCGATCTGGCGCGTCGCATCGCCGTCTCGGTGCAGGAACGCTTCGGTGTCAGCCTGGAACCGGAAGCCCGTATCATCGGAGCAGACTGGCGCGTCTGAATCAGGTGTTTCGGCCTGGATGCCATCGGCCGAAAGGCTTTTCTCACAGCGCGTGCCGGGTATCATGGCAACACCTTCGACTGCACCACCCCCATGTCGACCCGAGAATCGGACACCACCCAACGCACTCTGATTTCTCCCGGACCGGAAACCCCGGAATCGCGTGGCGCCTGCATTGTGATCATCCACGGAGAAGGCATGGGTCGACGTCTGGATATCGAAGACCGTGCTGTCGTGATTGGCCGCGACTCGGCCTGCGACCTGCACATCCTGCATCCTTCGGTATCGCGCCGGCACTGCAGGATCCACCAGGAAAACGGGCTGTTCTGGGTACAGGACCTGGGTTCCACCAATGCCACCCGGGTCAACGATCGGGTCATCGATCGGGCCGAAT
>CAYRJS010000324.1:0-3281 GCA_964424535.1 uncultured Aquimonas sp. | reverse complement strand
CCCTGGGTCTGCACCAGCGAAGCCGACAATTCCTCGACCCGCTCCAGCGCCGTCGCCTTGGCTTCGCGCTCCATCGACAGGGTCTTGGCCAACTGCGCCAGCTCCGCATTGAGCTGGGCCAGGGCCTTGTCGCGTCCTGACAGGGCATCGGACAGCACGAACTGGCCGATGGCGAAGATCAACAACATGAAGATCAGCACCATCAATAACGAGCTCAGGGCATCGACAAAGCCCGGCCAGAAATCGATGCCGCGACGACGACGGGAAACCAGTGACACGACTCAGCCCCGCGCCTCGACCGCAGCCGCCAGCGTGCGCGACAACAGACGCAATTCGGTGCGCAATTCCTCGCTAAAACGTGCTCCGCCATCCTGTTGGGCCAGGGTTTTGAGCGCGGTGCGCAATTCCGCCTGGGTATCGACCAGTTCGGAAAAACCACGCGATTCGCGCCCCATATGCTCGGACAACCGGCCCAGATGTGCATTCAACTCGGCCATCTGCTGGGCATTGCCGCGCCGCTCGCGCTCGCTCTCCACCAGGGCCCGCTGCATCCGCTCCAGGCCATCGGCGGTCTGCTCCAGCAGCGCCTGCACATAGGCCGGAACCGAGGTTTCACCCTCACCCAGGGCACTGCCGGTGGACAGGCGTGTCATCCCCGAGAGCCAGTCTTCCACCTCGGTATAAAAACGATTGGCGGCCCGCGCTGCCAACAGATCGATCAGCCCCAGCACCAGGGAACAACCCAAGCCGAACAGGGACGTGGAAAAGCTTGTCGCCATGCCACCCAGCGGCTGCTGCAGACGATCCTTCAGAGCCTCGAACATCGCCGCCGCATCACTGCCCGCGCTCATGCCGGCGATGATGTCGCCGACCGAGGCGATGGTGATCAGCAAACCCCAGAACGTGCCCAGCAGACCCAAGAAGATCAGCAGGCCCACCAGATACCGCGACAGATCACGCTGTTCTTCCAGACGCAAATGGATGGAATCAAGGATCGAGCGCATCGACTGGGTCGACAGCGATTGCGGCTTGTGCTCGCTTTTGGACAGCATCCGCGCCATCGGCGCCAGCAGCACCGGCGTACCCAAGGCCCGTTCCGAACTGGAACGCCGATAGGCTTCGATCCAGTCGACCTCGCGCTGCAGACGCAAGACCTGGCGCAGATTGGCCACCACCCCGATCAGGAACACGCCCAGGATCACCGCGTTGAACACCGGCGTGGCCGCAAACGCCCGCGCCAGGGGTTGATACAACACGCCGGCCACGACCAGGATCAGGCCCAGCACGGCAAGGATCGAAATCAGAACGCGAGACGGTTGGCTCATGGAAAACCTGTAGAAGGTGAGTTTGCTGGATGCACGCAAGAATGGCGCAGCCCGGCTGAACCCGACATGCGTAGCCAGCCTATGACCCGATCCAGGTCGATCAGTTCAACACCCTTGCACCAGAGCAGGAAAACCGGCCCGTGCCCTCAAGCACCCATCCATTTGCTGCGGAAGATAAAGAAAACAGCCCCGAGGATGCACAAGCCGGCCCAGAGATAGTCCAGTTTGAGCGGCTCCTTCATGTACCACACGGCAAACGGCACGAACACAGTCAAGGCAATGACTTCCTGCAGGATCTTCAACTGCCCCAGGGACAGCACCTCATAGCCGATCCGGTTGGCCGGTACCTGCAGCAGGTATTCAAAAAAGGCAATACCCCAACTGCACAGGGCTGCAATCAACCAGGGCTTGGAACTCAAGTTCTTGAGGTGCGCATACCAGGCAAAGGTCATGAAGACGTTGCTGAGCATAAGCAGAAAAATGGTGATGCCGACCTGACGCATAAGCGATTCCAGACCTTGTTGCGTGAGATGAAAGGTGTCACCAGCCAACCTGATCAGGCTCTGACTCATAAAGCCATTTGCCCAAGCTTTTCCTTGCCTTTTCTTATCTGGTCAACTGGCCCACAAAAGACGCTGATCAACCACATGCCACCCGGATGCCGTCAGTTCGACGCGTATCAACCTGCCACTGCCGCACAAGCGACCACAAAAGAGACTGGTGTAAATCAAGGCCTGCTTGCGATCATCCGTCAGGACAGGACGAGTAATCCGAACATAACCCGACGAGTCTGGATATCGCTGATAAAACCCATCCCACCATCCATCCTCGGCAAAAGCAGCTTTTATCTCCTCGTACTTCACAAACCGCGTACCCGGAATGTCCTTAAGCTCAAGTATTTGGACTTCAGTATTGGCAGCGACAAGTTCAGCACGAAATTTGCGCGGCACAAACGTATCCAATTCGGACTCGATCTGTGCATCCAAAAAGACAGAATCACATCCGGGTTCGCGAGAAATGCACCTGGTCAACTCGGTCAACAGCAGGGGTAGCATCTGTTCGCTGCGGGATTGGGGTTCCTCACCCGGAGCAGGCGGCGGTGGCGGCAAGCCGCTGTTTTTGATTTCGGTAAAGACTGCCATGACAATTGCCTGAGTTTCATTGTTCGTCGCCACGACCGACCGTGGAGCTTGAGACAATTCCTGCAGCTTGCTCTGCGCCCAATGGCAGGATACTGGCAGCACTACGAGAAAAGCGCAGAGCAACGCAAATGCCAGGGAAACCTTGATGATCCAGTGCCAACGCATGGCGCATTATCTCCAGTGGGTAGTCATTGCCCGGAAGTTTGAGCCTCCAGCATCGCGCTCCGAACAATCAATCACCTGATCAACCCTGACTTTCAGCTCGTCACCCCAGCGAAGGCTGGGGTCCATTTTGATGTTTTAAATGGGTTCCAGCCTGCGCTGGAACGACGACAGGGACTTGCTCAGACCTTTCTCGTGTTCCGCCGACGACATGAGACATCCATAATCCCATTTACGCACGAATTGAAACCACTACGGGAATGAGACAGAGAACCATGCAGATACGCCTTATCCGCCACTTCCCGATCCTTGTACAACCACTGCCTGACCATTTTCCTGCTTGAAAGTAAATCTGTAGTCTTGCATGAACGGTAGCATTTCAACTTCATCGCCAACTATGCGTTTGAGTGGAACGAAGGTCCAGGTTTTGACGGCAGCGAGCACCGCCTCCTGAAATTCTTGCTTATCAGTGCTTGCTTCGACAATCTCGGCTTCATCTACTGTCCCGGTTTCATTGACAATGATGCGAGCAATGATCGAGACGGCGTCCAGCTGCTTTGTCAGTTGCGATGCCGGGTAGATGGGCTGCACATTCTCACGCATGGGCAACTCACGAACATATTCCTCACCAGGCTGGATTTCATACCGGTCG
>CAYRJS010000323.1:0-3314 GCA_964424535.1 uncultured Aquimonas sp. | reverse complement strand
CTTCCTTCCTGCGGGCCAGGTGCTCGGCTTCCTGTGTCGGGGTCAGTTCGCTCCGGCAAAGGTTCTCGTCGATCTCGGCGAGCTGCACAGTCAGGCTATCGCCGGCAATCTCAACCGTGTCGATGCTTTCCCATCCCAACTGCCTTGCAGCGGCCAGACGATGCGCCCCTGCTACCAGTCGCCCTCGCACCTGCGCAGAAGCGGAACCTCCGACGCCCGCGCGTTACCGCGTAACGGTGCCTAGCTGGTCGCGTGGTACTGGACCCATGCACGCCCGCGCGCGGATATCGGGGCCGGAAAAGGTCAAGATTGACCAATTGGCTAACTGGACCCATGTACGCCCGCGCGCGATTACCGGATCATCACAGCGGCGTCAAACGGGCATCGTGGTGCAGGGTTACGCGGTGTCGGTCAGGCGAGCGAGTGTAGGACGCGCAGCCAGTCGCGCAGGTGCGGGTGATGGCCTTGCCATGATGGCTTGCGTTCGGCCCAACGGAAAAACACGCACGCCAGAACATCGTCGCGTCGGTCTGGATCGGCGGCTTCCGGCGGCGGTTCGTGGCCAGCGTCCCATGCGGATTCAATCGGGTTGCGCGCATCGGCTCGCTTGCGTGACGTTCTGCGAACGGAAGTCATCTGTCACACTCCCGGCGGTCGGCCAGGTGCAGGACGTGGCGCTTCGATGTCGAAGCCCAGTTGCTTGATCGCATGACGGAAGCCCGCCCATGCGTCACGCTCAACCTGCATCCCCTCGCGCTCGATGACGGCCCGAGCGTCATGCGCACGATCCCAGCAGCGCATAGCGGATTCCAGCAGCATCAGGCCGGGTGCGTCGATGATGTCGAAGTCTTTGACAACGGTTCGCCATAGGGTGACAGCCTTGTTACTCAAGCCCACAGGCGGTTTCGGTGGCGTCGGTTTTTTCAAAGCAAATTTCTCTCATTGCGAAAAGAAAGGCCCGCAGTCACGGTGACCGGCGCTTGATCGCCCCTTGTTGACCTCCCCCCCCCCCAGGGGTCAGTCGCCATCGGCCAGCCAGTCGGCCACGGCGTCCAGGTCGACCATCGTGCAAACCGTGTGCGCGAAGTGCCAGATGACGAACGGGCGATCCGGCTCACCATCGCGGCGCAACCGATAGCCGGCGGCCTTGGCGCGGTCCTGCAACTGGCAGAACCGACTGAAGTCGGCGGCGCTCAGGAAAACATCAGTGGCGTGAATACCCATCACGCCACCAGCCGCATGCGTGGCAGCAGCGAACTAGCCGCGCTCGCAGTGCGCCCGTCGGGTGCTGTCACAGTAGCCCGCACCGCTTGATCGTCGCGATGCCAGCCCGCGTCATAGCTGACAGTGCAATCGGCGCTGCCAAGTGCCGCGCGCGCGGTGGTGAACGCCCGGTGTGCGGCGTGCGCCCACAGGGATAAGAACTCATCGCGCGCAGCCTTGCGCAGCTTCCCGCCGATGACGAAGGCAGCCTCGCCGGGCACCATGTCTGCAAAGAATGTCTCGGCTTCGGCGGTGTTGCCGATGCAAACCCAATCGCTCGTGTTCATGCCTTGCTCCTCGCTTTGATCAATTGCACCGCGCCACGGCAGGCCGGCAGTAGTCGAATGCTGCCCGGATGCCCCTTGCCGGTGCCTGTGATAGAGGCATCCGGCTGTGCCGCGACAGTGACAACGCTTAGCTCGTTCCATCGCCATTTGAGGAATCGCGTACCGGTTGCGGTCGGCTGCGTCTTGATCGCGACAAAGCCGATGCTCAGCCCGACAACCAGGCCCGACTCGATATGCCGCCATGCCTTATCAGCGGCCTCGATGCCGGTTGCCAGTTCGCAGGTGACGGTGATGCCCTGCGCGCTCACTACGGCAGCCGTCACCCAGCCGACAGGCTGGTCGTGCTTGTGCTGCCACAACAACGGGACGGGCAACCGGTAGACCGCGCCGGTCGGGACAACCTCATCGCCTACCAGGTCAACGCCCGGCGTGGTGGCGACGCCTCGAATTGTTCGCGTGCCGCTTGCGGAAACAAACTTCTCGACAACCTTCGCACCGCGTGAGGTGAGTGTGGTTGCGCCGCTCATGGCGAACCCGCCTCAACGACAACCATCTGCGCATCGCCACCTAGCAGGAACATGCGCTCGGCGAGAATCGCGCTCATGTTCGACTGCCACAAACACGACACCGTGCCCTCATCCTCCGGGTTCGTGCGCAAGATAACGTCGGCGTGCTCGGCGCTGCGCAGCACCAGCCCCCAATCCCTCAGCGCGACACGCGAAGCAGGAATGACGTGCATGTCGTGGATGCCGTCCATCGCGATGACGTGGACGCCCGGACGGAACTCGCCGCCACGAACCGTGAAGGTCGGCCCGGCCTCGTGCCTCGTTGCAAGGTCTTGAACATCGGCGGTCGATGCCGCGATAACGAAGCCATTCGACGGCCCTGCGGCCCGGATGCCGGCGCGAAGGTTAGCGAGCGCGTCGCCGCTGCCGAGTACGGGAATCGTGTTTGAGTCGCTCAACTCCAGAAGAGCCGCCTCGTTGCAGGCGCGGACAACAGATTCCCGAAGCTCCCGCTCGAACATCTGGCGCGCAGCTTCGCCGCCAGTGCGCAGCAGCTCCAGGCTGGCAACCACAATGCCGGCGGCCTTCAACGGTTCCGCGTCGCCCACGCTCAGCGTAGGCCGGACAATCGGCTTTGGCAGACTTTCCGGCGTGACGTGCGCGACCGCATCGCTCGCAATCAGAACCTTTCGCGCAGCGGTGGGCAGGACAGTGGCGTATCGCGCCATGGCATCCAGCAGGCTTAGTTCGGCGATGCTCTGAACGTATGCCGCTGCCAGCGCGGCAAGGTCGGTGTTCAGCCATCCGGTGCCATCGCTCAGGCCGAAACCGCCAGCCGCCGCCTTGCGGACAAGCGCATTGTCTGACGCCTGGATTTCGGCTCGGATGCCTTCCGGCTCGAAACCTCTGGCGACGCAAAGGGCAAGCTCGGAAAACGCCTGCGCCTTCGCGTCTCGGTCATCGGGGACAGGTGCCTGTGCGCCATCAAGCGCGTCGTTCAGCAGGTCGCGTGCGCGGAATGCGCGTGCGGCGAAAAGGGGATCGTGCATGTGCTGTTCTCCGTCGTGGGGATCGGACGCCATCGCGGCGTGCGTGGGGCTAAGTGTGTCGCTTCGTCAAAAATCGCGCGAACCGTGAGCTATTTTGCGCAGGCGTTCAATTTCCGGCGGGATCGCATCCGGCCCAGGATGGCCTAGTTGGTCGGCCAGCGACTCGGTTGCCAACTGCCAGCCCGCGCAGGCCAGCCATGCCAATGCTG
>CAYRJS010000322.1:0-3316 GCA_964424535.1 uncultured Aquimonas sp. | reverse complement strand
GCCTTGGCCCGCAACAGCATGGTGCTGGACATGCTCGAAGACCACGAGGGCGGTCTCTGGTTTGCCATACGCAACCTGGGACTGGTTCGGCTTTCCCCGGACTGGTCGAATTTTGCCGTCTTGCGCACGGGCGCTGCCACGGCAGGCGGATTGCATGACAGCGGTCTGGTCGATAGTGCTGCTGATGCGAAAGGTGGACTCTGGTTGTTGCATCGCGATGGCGTGCTGGAGCGGATCGATCCGGATGGTCATTTGAGTCGCCATCTCGAAGCTGTGACCACACGACGGCCAGTGCAATTTGCCAGCGCCGTACTGGCGCGCGCCGATGGCCGGTTGTGGCTTGGCTATGGACATGAGCTGGCCTTGTTTGCTCCTGCTACCGGGCAGATGCAACGCTGGACCCAGGATGCGCGTGTAGATGGTCTGCCCGCAGGCATGGTGGACCTGCTGATACCTGCCGCCGATAACGGACTGTGGTTGTCGACCTACGGCGGCGGCATCCAGCGTCGCGACAACGAAGGTCGGGTACTGCGCCAATGGCGAGGTGGTGAAGGGCCGGATCTACCCGGTGGTGCCGTGGAAACCTTGTTGCCCGGCGACGATGATCGACCCTGGCTGGCGGGTGATTTTGGCGTCTTGCGGCTTGATCAGGAACGGCAAGGGTTTCGCCCTGTGGCCGGCATCGAACCGGGTCGGGTCATGGGCATGGATTTTTCCCGCGATGGCGAGTTGTGGCTGGCCCGCCTGGGTTTTGTCGAAGCCTATCGTCTGAACCCGAACGGGGCCGAGCGGGTGCTGCGTATCGGCCCCGAGCAGGGTTTGCCGGCCGTGGAAACCGGAGGCCTGCTGGTCGATGCCGATGGTGATGTCTGGCTGACCACGATCCGTGGCCTGTGGCGCTATTCGCCGGCCCGCAATGAATTGCGGCGTTTTGGCATCAATGATGGCCTGCCGGGTGAGGAGTTCAATGTGACCCCACCCAGCCGATCCAGGGATGGAATCGTGATCGGCCTGACTCCGCAAGGGGCGGTGATGTTCAATCCGACCCGGATCCAGACCAGTCGAACCGAACCCCGGTTGGTGTTGCAGGCACTGTCGGCCCTGCGGCCGGATGGCTGGGTCGAATTGCCGACAGCAGGGCCGGTGCAGCTGGACTGGACCGATCGCGAATTTGCCGTCGAGGCGCGCTTCTTGTCTTTTGCCGAAGCCGGGCGCAACCAGTACCGCTTTCGCCTGCGGGGCTTTGATCGTCAATGGGTGGATGTTGACGCCTTGGGCAAGCGTGTTTTTACCCAGTTGCCGGCTGGCCGCTACGTTCTGGAAATCGTCGGTGGCAATGCCGCCAATGTCTGGTCGGCCGAGCCGCTGCGGCTGCAGGTGTACGTCGCCGGGCCCTGGTGGAAAAGCCTCTGGGCCCGCTTTGCCTATTTGATCGCAGGCCTGCTTCTGCTGGGTTTGCTGGTGCTGGCCTATCGCGCCCGCCTGCATCGGCGTCATCAACTGGAACTGGCGCAGCATCAACGGGCCTGGGCCGAACGCAGCTCGCAGGCCAAAAGCAGTTTTCTGGCCACGATGGGCCATGAGATCCGGACTCCGATGACGGGCGTTCTGGGCATGGCCGAGCTCCTGCTCGAATCGCCTCTGGATGCGCGTCAGCGTGGCTTCGTGACAGCGATCCAGCGTTCCGGGGATCTGATGTTGCGTCTGGTCAACGATGCCCTGGATCTGGCCCGGATCGAAGCCGGCAAGCTAACTTTGCGCGATGCGCCTTTCGATGTGCCGGCAGTCGTGGCCCATGTCGTGGCGTTGATGCGACCTTTGGCCCAACGCAAGGGCCTGGCCTTGCACGCCAGCGTGGCCGCGGAGGTGCCGCGCTGGATCTTCGGCGATGAACAACGGGTCCAGCAGGTGATCTTGAATCTGGTCAACAACGCGGTCAAATTCACCGAGCACGGTGAAGTCGGGATCACCCTGTCGTGTTCAGCTGATGAACTTGTGCTGGTCGTGCGCGATACCGGGCCGGGCCTGGATGCACAACAGCGCGGACGCCTGTTCCAGCGTTTTGAGCAGGGCCATGACCGGGCGACATCACCGCGTCAGGGTGGCAGCGGCCTGGGTCTGGCGATCTGCCATGAACTGGCCGTGATGATGGGCGGGCGCATCGAAGTCGACAGCGAAGTAGGGCAGGGTTCGAGCTTCCGCTTCCGCTGGCCGGTACGGGTGGCGGAAGCTCCCGACGATGCGACTGCGCCGGCGGCAGTTGTCGGCTCAGGCCATGACATCCTGCTGGTTGAGGACGACATGACCGTGGCTACCGTCGTCTCCGGCCTGCTTGCCGGCCTGGGTCATCGCGTGGTGCACGCGTCGCATGGTCTGGCGGCATTGACGGAATTGGAACAGAAGCGCTTTGCCCTGGTTTTTCTTGATCTGGACTTGCCCGGCATCAACGGTTTCGAGCTGACGCGCATGCTTCGGGCAAAGAATGATCCGGTGCCGATTGTGGCTCTGACGGCGCGCTCGGAAGCCGATGACGAACTAGAAGCGCGTCAGGCCGGAATGCAGGGATTTTTGCGCAAGCCGGTGCGCAGTTCAGATCTGGCCGCCGAAATTGCGCGGCTGGTCGATGGGGATTGAGGTGCGACGGGAAAACCGCAAGGGTCTTCAGCGGGTCATGTCTCCGGCAGCTTCGGGTTGGTAGGAAATCGAGGCCACGCGCACGCGCATGGGACGTCCATCCGGTGCGGCCCAGTCGATGGTCTGGCCAACGGAAAGCCCGAGCAGGGCGGCGCCGATGGGCGCCAGAACGGAGATTTTTCCTGCTGCCGAATCGGCCTCGTTGGGGTAAACCAGGGTCAAGTGGTGTTCCTTGCCGCTGATTTCCTCTACACAGGTCACGGTCGAATTCATCGACACCACGTCGGCAGGCATCTGGTCCGAGCTGACGATATTGGCCCGTGCCAGTTCCTCACCCAGGCGCAGGCTGGATTCCCGGTCGGCGTAAGCCGGCAGGTCCAGGAGTTTTTCCAGTCGCGCCAAGTCAAGCTCGCTGACGGTAATGACGGGTTTGGTTGCCTGGGGCATGGTGTGTTCCTGAAGACGGTGTGCTGGAAAAGAGGCGACGCCTGAGCGTCGCCCCGGAGTAATGCTATTGCTGGAAAGTCTTGATGCCAGTGAAGGCGATCAACGTGCCTGCAAGGTCAAGGGTTTCCAGGTCCGGGATTGGACCTGTGAAACCGGTGCTGGTTCTCAGGCTAGCGCGCTCCGGGCCCGGATTCAATCGACACCCGCAAGCTCATCCTGTTGGCCTGCCAGACCG
>CAYRJS010000321.1:0-3325 GCA_964424535.1 uncultured Aquimonas sp. | reverse complement strand
GCCGGCCAGGCGGATGTGTACGGGGCGCTGAGTTCCAGGAGCGAACGCCGGCGCGCTTTCCCAGACGTTGGTGCTTTGGGCCAACAGGGTACCGCCGATGGCGGGAAAAGCAGCGCCGGGTGGCTGGAAGCAGGCGTTGGTGACCGTGGTGATCATGCAGGCAGTGGCGCCATAGGTTCCCACCACGGCACGGCGTACGGTTTCCAGGGGGACGCCGGCAAACGGCGCATCCTGACGATAGCTGGTGGTACTGACGATATGGCGGCCCGGCGCCGTGGTGTCAATAGACTGAATCTGCCGGAACCCCAGCATCCCGCCACCACCGGCCTGTACGCGTGCACCGGCATAGCGGTAATAGACCGCGCTCATGCTTGAGGTGCTGTTGTAGACCGGGGCGCTGCTTTGTGCACGCACGACGACGTATTGTGGTCCGAACAGCTCCTGTACCGGAGACCCACGACCCCAGTTCACCCCGCGCGCACCGGTGTCGCGACGGTATACATCCGCCAGTGTCAGAGGCCGATAGAACAGCTGGGTAAGGGCGCCATTGCCATCGGTGATGTGAGTGATGGTGTCGCGGGGCTGATAGCGACTGGCCAATGGGGCACGGCTGGAATAATGATCGGCAGAATTATCATAGATCGCCACGAAATCGGTAGCGCCATCGCCATCAAAGTCGGAGAACATGAAGTAGGTATTCGCCAGATTGCAGGTGGCGTTTTTGCAGCCACGCGCATTGCCGCTGGACAGCAGGCTGGCGGAGGTCGGAAACGTGCCGTCGGGGCGAGCGATGTGTCCGTGGAAGGGCCGATAGTTGCTGTTGGTCAGTTGCGGAAAAACGATGTCGGCCCGACCGTCACCGTTGACATCGGCCAGTTGGATGAACTTTTCTGTGGTTGAATCCACGGCCAGCGCCAGGCCGCTCTGTACTGTGCCGACGCCTGTCAGGTCAATGTACCAGTTCCCGTTCTTGACCATTACGTCGGTCAGGCCGTCGCCATTGAAATCGGCGAACTTGAAGGAGTAGCCCTCAGAAAATGCAGGGAAATCCGGCCATTTTTCACCGGACACATGCCATTGCTTGATCACGCCCATTTGAATACTCGTTGGGGTGATGTTGGTGACGCCATACAATTCAACGAAGCGCGTGATTTTGTAGCATGAGGCTCTGATTCTCTCGTTGGGGTCCAAGGCTTGCTCTACCGATGCAGGCCACTCACTCCACACTTGGCCGGACTCGTCTGTCCACTGCGAAATTGCTTCCGCCGGACGAGGAATGATGTTGCATGGGTCGCCCGGAGTGGGGCTGTACTTGAACCAGGTCACGGTGGTGCTGATGGCAAGGTCCGAACGGCTGTCGCCGTCGAAGTCGTTCAGATGTACGCGTTGACCTGGATCAAGAAGGCTGCTGAACTGGTAATTCTCGACCATGGGCGGGTCAAGGGTGGTGCTCATGGAAATGCTGCGCTGGGCTCCCCAGCCAAAACCGGCACCCATGCGTTCGGTCAACCTGGTCTTGAACAGACCTTGCCCTGTAGGTGAGTCGCTATACATCACATCCAGCAGTCCATCTCCGTTGAAGTCGGCCAGAATGGTGCTGGTCGCGCTGGAGGGGATGGCCGGAGACAACGTGGCAATCAGGTTGTTGGTGAGGTTGAACGCCCGCACGCCGGTGCCGGTAGGGCGTCCAAGCGAGGGGTATAGCACCCAGTTCGCATTACTGCCGGGCAAGGCCACAAACAGATCGTCGCGACCATCGCCGTCGTAATCGAAAAGATGCCAGTACTTGTCCACATCAGCAGGACTGCGGCCAAGCGTCCATGACATCTGCGGGACCCGGTTGAACGTCAACTGTCCACTGGCATTGAGCTCGCCAAAGCTCACGAGCAGCTCGCTATTGCTTCCTGATGCCTTGAACCACACCACATCGCTCAGGCCGTCACCGTCCACGTCGCCCAGACGCATGCTGACCAGACCACTGAAACCAGCTGTGGTCACCATGTCCGCACTGCTGAAGCTGTTGGAGGCATTGGACCACGCAAATGTGGTGGGCGACAGACACACCGACATTCCGCTATCACGACACTCGGTGAGCGAGGTCAACGTACGGGCACCGGAGCCAGACGATGAAGTCCCATATCCAAGCGAGTAAAAGCGTGCCTGCTGATTACTGGCAATGTCACCGATCGAGGTGATGGAAGCCAGATACCGTGTTTGCCATGCCACGCCGTTGGCCACTGAGCCGCGGGCAAATTCAGTGGCAGGGCGTGCGGCGTAGTTGAACTGAAGCTTGGCGAACGGTGCGAGGTTACCTCCGGATTGACCGGCAAGCTGCTTCTTGCCGGTGTACTCGATGGAGGCCAGAAGTGACTCGCCCGGATAGGAGCCGCCACCAGGGTTGGCCGTATAGCGGTAGTCGATATAGTTGCCTGTCGAATCGAGGAATCGGGTTTGCCACCAGCTCAGTGCCTTTGCGGTGTGTGTCGCTGCAGTGCTGTTGACGTAGCCATCCGGACGCGTAGCGCTGGTAGTCCAATCGTCACGATTGCCGTAGAAACTTGTAGATCCGTCCTGGCGCTCGACAGAAAAGAATGCGGGTCCATTGCCACTGGCCGCACTGGGGGTATAGGCACAGATGCGCTGGAACGCTTCGCTGGCGGTCCGCAGGTTGGAGGTAGTGAAACCGGAAACGGCCGGACAGGCGGGCGCGCCCGCAGGTGCCGGGATCAGGCGCTGTCCGTCCAGGCAGAAGCGGTCCGTCGTGGTGAAGTTGATCGCCGGCGGGGTGCCGTCAACGGGAACGCCGCCGGAGATGAAATCACCAGCCTCACGCGTAGCCCGACAGCGGGAAATGGCCGAGAGGCCCGAGATCGACCAGCCTCGCCCCAAAGGACCATCGCCACCCTGGCTGGAGTAATTCAACGAAATCTGCGGGGTAACGCCTGCGGTGCCAGGAACCGCCAGGATGGGTACCGAATAGGTAGCAGCACCTGACTCGTCCACACGGAACTGTCCGGCGGTTGCGCCGACTCGGTCAGATACCAGGTCTTGCGCCCAGATGGGATGTGCGCCACTCAGCAGCAACAGGAAAAACCACCCATACCACCCAAAGCACTTCTTGTTCATTCTGACCATGACCAGCTCTCCCAAGGTTTACGCCATCTAACGCAAGCCACGAAAGAAAGTCCCTAGGAGATTTCTTAGTCAGGGGTAAGACTTCTACGCTCCACGCCGTTTATGTGAAGAGCCTCACGGTTCCAGGTATCGGCTAGCCCCCTGGCTGGCTGAGCTCACCCGGAAATCACCGCCCAAGGGTGAACTCGAT
>CAYRJS010000320.1:0-3337 GCA_964424535.1 uncultured Aquimonas sp. | reverse complement strand
ACGACAACCGCATGTCGATTTCGGAAAACGTCGGCGGTTTTGTCCGCATGTTGGGGCACCATCCCGCAAGCGCGCAAGCACATGAACGCATCGGACCGGCCCTGCTGTTCGAGCAGATGGGTTTTGCCTACACCGGACCGATCGACGGCCACGATCTTCCCGTCCTTCTCGAAACCATTCGCGGCCTGAATGACCTCAAGGGTCCGCGCCTGCTGCACGTCATCACCGATATCGGCAAGGGCTATGTCCCGGCTGAAGGTGACCAGATCCAGTATCACGCCGTCGGTCCTTTCGACCCCAGCATCGGCGTCACCCGGCCAGCAAAGCCGCGCGCACCGACCTATACCGAGGTCTTTGGCGACTGGCTCTGCGACATGGCTGCCGCCGATCCGCGCCTGGTCGCGATCACCCCGGCCATGCGCGAAGGTTCCGGTCTGGTGCGCTTTTCGCAGACGTACCCGGATCGCTACTTCGACGTCGCCATCGCCGAGCAACACGCCGTCACCCTGGCTGCTGGTCTGGCCTGCGAAGGTGACAAGCCGGTGGTGGCGATCTATTCCACCTTCCTGCAACGCAGCTACGACCAACTGATCCACGATGTGGCCATCCAGAACCTCGATGTGCTGTTCGCCATCGACCGTGCTGGCCTGGTCGGCCCTGACGGTGCCACCCATGCCGGCAGCTTCGATCTGTCCTTCCTGCGCTGCATCCCGAACCTGATGCTGATGGCCCCGGCCAACGAGGATGAATGCCGACGCATGCTCTCCACCGCCTACCAGCACAATGGTCCGGCTGCGGTGCGCTACCCGCGTGGCAGTGGTCCGGGTGTGAGTGTGCAAGCCAGTTTGGAAACCCTGCCTATCGGCAAGGCCGAAGTTCGCCGCCGAGGCCAACATTTGGCAATCCTGTCATTCGGGGCCTTGTTGCCGGCTGCCGAAATCGTGGCCGAGGCGCTCAATCTGAGCGTGGTCAATATGCGCTTTGTCAAACCGCTCGATCACGCCCTGTTGCGTGAACTGGCGCAGTCCCAAGAAGGTCTGGTAACGCTGGAAGACAATGCCATCGCCGGTGGCGCCGGCAGCGCCGTGGCCGAATTTCTGGCCGCCGAAGGCCTCAGCCTGCCCATCCTGCATCTGGGCTTGCCCGATACCTTCGTGGCCCATGCCAGTCGTGAACAACAGTTGCAAGAATGTGGCCTGGATGTGGCTGGCATCCAGGCCGCCATCCTGGCGCGCTGGCCATCGCTTGGGTAGCAATACTCGCAATCAGTGCAATAGAAACAAGGCGAAGCGCTCGCCCGGATCGGTCCAGCAGCGGGCAATGCTCCAACCGGCAGCCTGGGCCAGGCGGGCAAAGGAAGCGTGGGTGTATTTGCAACTGATTTCCACGCGCATGGCCTCGCCTGCGGCAAAGCCGAAGCTCTGGCCGTGCAGATGCACCTGCTGGTCCTGCCGGCTGACGATATCGGTCTGGATGCGTTCACTGGTCGGCTCGAAACGGGCTTGGTGGGCAAAGCGCGACAGCACGAAATCCGCGCCCAACTCGCGATTGATACGCGCCAACAGATTCAAGGTGAATTCGGCAGTGATGCCGGCAGCATCGTTGTAGGCCGCTTCCAGCACGGCCACGTCCTTGACCAGATCGACCCCAATCAAGGCCTGGTCAGCTTCGTCATGCATCTTGGCCAGTAAGGCCTCAGCCTGACGACCCTCGAAGTTTCCCAGGGTCGAACCGGGAAAATAGACCACGGCGTGACCTTGGGTATCACGTTCCCAGGGCAGGTTCACGGCCCGGGTGAAATCGGCACAGATCGGCAGGACATCCAGTTCGGGGTAGCGCGCTTCCAGCTTTTCCACGCTGGCCATCAGGGCGCTGGAGGAAATCTCCACCGGCACATAGGCCCGAGGTTCGCGCAGATGATCCAGCAGCATCCGCGTCTTGATGCCGCTGCCACTGCCGTACTCCACCAGACGCACGCCAGGACCCAGCGCCTGGGCGATGACCTCGACATGGTATTGCATCAATTCCAGCTCGGCCCGGGTCAGGTAATACTCGGGCTGGGCGCAGATACGCTCGAACAATTCCGAACCGCGGGCATCGTAAAAATACTTGGACGGCAGGCACTTGGGTGTTTTCCCAAGACCGGCCAGCACGTCGGCGAGAAAGCCGGCGCGGGCGACATCAGGCATCAGCGTATTGGCTTCCGTCACGGTCCCGATCAAGCGTCACGGGCCAGGCGCAGGCCGGAAAACTGCCAGCGCGAATGGGGGGCAAAGAAATTGCGGTAGCTGGCCCGGATATGGTCAGCAGGCGTCGCGCAGGAACCACCACGCAGGACCATCTGGCCACTCATGAACTTGCCGTTGTACTCGCCAAAGGAGCCCTCCAGCGGGCGAAACCCGGGATAGCCCAGATAGGCACTGGCGGTCCACTCCCAGACATCGCCGAACCACTGACCATCCCCGGATGGCGACGGTACCGGATGCAAGAGGCCGGTATCGACCAGGTTGGACGTGGCCGTGGGTTTGCGGGTCTGGGCCATGGCCTCCCACTCGTCTTCACGCGGCAGGCGCGCGCCGGCCCAATGAGCAAAGGCCTCAGCCTCGTACCAGCTCACATGGCAAACCGGGGCCTCGGGATCGATCGGCTGCACCCCGGCCAGGGTGAATTCCTGTTCGAGATCCTGCGACCAGTAGAACGGTCGCGCCCAGCCTTCACGCTCGACCCGGTCCCAGCCATCGCTGGCCCACAGGGTCGAGGTGCGATAACCGCCGGTCTGGATGAACTCGCGGTATTCACCATTGGTCACCAGGCGATTGGCCAGGGCATGCGGGGCCAGCAAGGCGCGATGACGGGGGCGCTCATTGTCATAGGCAAAACCCGTGGCCGGGGCACCGATCTCGACAATGCCGTCCTGCCCGGGCAAAAACGCCAGGGCGGCACGGCGCCGGCCCGTTGGCATCGCCACGGCGTGATAGGCCGGTTTGAGCGGATTGCACCAGAACAGGTTCTTGATATCGGTCAACAGCAATTCCTGGTGCTGCTGCTCGTGATTGAGGCCCAGTTCCACCGCCATCAACAGGGCCGGATCGTCACCGTGATGCGTCAGACACGCCTGCACCGCCGCATCGATCTGCGCGCGCCAGGCCAGGATTTCCGCCAGCGCTGGCCGCGTCAAAAGACCACGGGCGGGACGGGGATGGAAGCTGCCGGCACTGCGGTAATAGGAATTGAACAGGTGATGCCAGGCCGGATTGATCGGCTGATAGGCCGCATCGGCACACAACACGAAACGCTCGAAAAACCAGGTGGTATGGGCCAGATGCCATTTGGCCGG
>CAYRJS010000319.1:0-3381 GCA_964424535.1 uncultured Aquimonas sp. | reverse complement strand
GCACGGCGCACAAGACGGCCAAGGGCACCAAGGTATCGGTGCGCACGGTCAAGGCTCCCGGCTTCGGCCCGAAAGGGGTCTTGCGTTGCATCCTGCCGTTCACCATATTCCTCAAGCTCAAGGACATCGGTGGCAACGTCCTGCCACCGTATGACGAGGAGTTTCGTGAAGTCCAGATGGACGTGGCGCAAGCTGCGGCCTACCGCGATTTGGCGGGTCGGCTGACCGCAGAGCTGAAACAGGCTCTGGCGCGACGCGATACGACCTTGCTGGGGGTGGTGCTCAACGTGCTGCTGGCCTGGCCGGATTGCTGCTTCCGGTCGGAGACCGTGGTGCATCCACGCACGCGCAACACCTTGGCGTTTGTCCCGGCTCAGTTCAATGAGTTCGAGATCAGCCCCAAGGAGCGTGAGCTGATCGAGATCTGCAGGCAGGAGAAGACACAGGGCCGCAAGGTTCTGGCCTACACGGTCTATACCGGCACGCGCGATACCACGTCGCGCCTGAAGGGGCTGCTGGAGCAGGAAGGCTTCAAGGTGGCGGTGCTGCGCGCAAGCGTGGATGCCAGCCGCAGAGAAGACTGGATCGCCGAGCAACTGGACCGTGGCATCGACGTGCTCGTCACCAATCCCGAGCTGGTCAAGACGGGGCTGGACCTGCTGGAGTTCCCGACGATTGTGTTCATGCAAAGTGGCTACAACGTGTACTCGCTCCAACAGGCAGCACGCCGCTCCTGGCGCATCGGGCAGAAGCAACCCGTGCGCGTGATCTACCTCGGCTACGCCGGTTCCTCGCAGATGACCTGCCTGGAACTGATGGCCAAGAAGATCATGGTCTCGCAGTCCACCTCGGGCGATGTGCCCGAATCGGGGCTGGATGTGCTCAACCAGGACGGTGATTCCGTCGAGGTCGCACTGGCCCGGCAGTTGGTCACCGCCTGATCCGGAAAGTACAGCATTCACCTTCACAGGCCCCGCTCGGGGCCTTTTTTTCGTGTGCGCCAGGCATGGCGCGTAGCGCTGTGACTGGCGCTGTTCGGTTCATTGTGGTGGTGGGCCGATGACTTTGAGGTGAAAGTCAAACATTTTCATCCGAGTATCGTCTTGGTGCAAACCTGAGGTGGGGGCCTTATAGTAAGAAATTTGATCTATGGCGTGACATTAGATGAATTTCGACAGCAAGTAGAAGCTGAGGCACATCCGCAGCAGCCGAATACTAATCACGTAGCCTCCTGAGAGAAAATATGTGGCATGACAACGAAACAACCATCGACTATTTAAACTTCGGCGTGGTCGCTGATGCCTGCGCCAAGCTGCTGCAGCAAGCCAATGGACAACCGATTTCAGTCGGGGTGTCCGGAGGCTGGGGGGTCGGTAAGTCTTCGCTGGTACGTATGATTGCTGCACGCCTTGATGAAGGGACGCGGCCCGAGGAAAACACCTACGTGGTGGTGACCTTCAACCCCTGGCTCTACCAAGATTTCGAAGGCGCTCGCAGCGCTTTGCTACAAATGGTCGGCGACGAGGTGCTTCGTCGTGCCAGCACTAGTGAAGGCTTGCTGAAGAAGGCCAAGAAGCTGCTTCAACGCATCAATTTGCTCCGGCTCGTTCAACTTGGAGGCGAAGCTGCCGCCACCATTGCGACGGGAATTCCTGTTGGACTGGTTGGCCGCGTTCTGGCGAAAGCTGGCGTTCTCGGCGAGCAGCCAGAAGGCGACGGCGGCGGAGAACAGGAAAACGCATCAAGCCTGCTGAAACCGGCCGAGCCTGTTTCCCTTCCCAATGAGATTCAGGCTTTTCGAGATGCCCTTGAAGAGCTTCTTGAAGAGCTAAAGATTACGCTGATCGTGTTCGTGGACGATCTCGACCGCTGCCTTCCACAGACAGCTATTTCAACTCTGGAGTCCATTCGTCTGCTCTTATTCCTCAAGCGAAGCGCCTTTGTCGTTGCCGCTGACAACGACTTCATCAAGGGAGCGGTTCGGGTTCACTTCGAAGGCACTGGCATCAGCGACGAAGTGGCCACGAACTACTTCGACAAGCTCATTCAAGTTCCCTTGCATGTTCCGCGCCTCGGGGTGAACGAAGCGAAGGCATACTTAGCGATGTTGCTGCTTGAGCGTGCAAAAGCAGATGGAAAGTTTGACGAGGACAGGTTCAAACGCGCGCTAGTCGCTGTTCCCGAGCGCTTGAGAGCCAGCTGGCGAGGGGATGCCGTCACACTGGAATTCCTGAAGAGCCTTGTCGATGTGGGTAACGGAGAAATGGTTGCCCTTATGGAACTCGCCGAGGGCCTGGCACCGTTGCTGGCAACATCGAGCAAGGTCAACGCTAACCCAAGGTTGATGAAGCGGTTTCTCAATACCGTGTTCCTTCGTTCGGCGTTGGCTGAGCCTCAGGGCATCCAGTTGGATCTCAAAGCCCTGGCCAAGTGGCACCTGCTTGAGCGCTGCGACGAGGCGCTTGCAAATGAGTTGGCATCAAAGGTCACATCGGCCGATGAGGGGCGTGTAGACGCATTACGCGTGGCCGAGCAGACTGTTCGCGAGGGAGGCGCGCCCGCCGCCCCGTTCAAGGACGAGTTCTTCCACAAGGAGTGGTTGAGTCTTGAGCCTGCTCTCGGAGAGCTGGATCTTCGACCGCTGTTACATCTCAGCCGAGATACAGCGACCCGGGAGTTCGGCGGGGATGACCTGACGCCGCAGGGCCGAGCCCTGCGAGATGCGCTACAGGTTGCGATCGGAGCAAACGACCAACTTACTCAGGCCATCCGAGCTGCCGGGGCGATCCAGACCGAGATTGTCATGGCCAAGGTGTGGCAACTCAAAGCTCCGAAACGGACTTGGCGCCAGGTCGAGGATGTCGTTCCGTTGCTCGAGCCCTGCAAAGTCTTCCCTGAGCTCAATGCCAAGGCGGCGATCCTCCTGGCCCAAGCCCCCGTCAAAGATGTTGGCCCAGGCGTTGTGCCCTTGCTCTATGAACAGCCTTGGACTCGCACAACTCTTGAGAGTTGGCTTGAGTCGCCAGATGCTTCGCGGCGAGTTAAACAGGCAATTGAGCAAGCAAAGAAGGGCGCACGCTGATGGGAACATCAACTTCAAGTCGCGGAGGCGGTTCGCGTTCGCCGTTTGATCCGGAGTGGCTCGGTCCCTCTGACGGCGTGGCCGGAGATGGGACAGACCCAGGCGACAACGATGTGGCGAATCCTGCTGACGGAGATGAAGTCGACGGCGACCACGGTCAGGCGGATGAAAACTCCGTCGAAGGTGATGCGACGGAGGCGCCTGCCGGCGCGCTAGCCCCTGACCGGCGGTTTGCCCCGGCTAGATCCAGCATGTCGACATACCTGGGCGGCGGCGGGCGGGACGCTCTGCGCTCCGCC
>CAYRJS010000318.1:0-3418 GCA_964424535.1 uncultured Aquimonas sp. | reverse complement strand
TGCAAGCCTTGCAGCGTGGCGATTTGTTGCAGGCACAGTCCTGGCTGGAGCGCAGCCGGGGGCGTGAGCCGGATGCCGTGGCCACGCTGGTGACTTTGGCCGATCGTGCGACGCATGCGGGCGACAGACTGCAGGCGCGTGCGTGGATTGCTGCTGCCGAAACTGCCGGACGGACGCTGCCCCGGGTGGAACAGTTGCGCATCGCGGCGCGGCAGGCGGCGCTGGATTATCGCTGGGATACCGCCATCGCGCATTGGACCGCCGTCAGCCAGCTTGATCCCGGTGATGCCGACAGTGCCTTTGAACTGTTCGATGCGCAGTTGGCCAGTGGTCGACCGGGTGAAGCCGAGCGCACCCTGGATACATTGGCTCAGGTTCCGACGGTCATTGTCGATCACTGGCGTTTGGCCATGGCACGGGCTCGTTTGGCGGGCGCTCGCGGTGATCCGAACGCACGCTTGGCCGCTGCTGAAAGCGCGCTGGATCAGGCGGGGGATGAAATGCGTCGCCATCGCAGCCGCATCGAACAGGCTTGGGCCAGGTTCGGCTTGGGACAACCGGATGCAGCCCGAGCCTTGCTGGCGCAATTGCCGAGCGAGGCCGGTGAGGGCTTTCCGGAAATCGACAGGCTGCGCGCCGACGAGTTGCAGGCAACCCTGTTGCGTGAAGCCGGCGATTACGCTGCTGCCCGTGAATGGTTGGAACAGGCCGCAGTTCGGGCCGAGACAGCCGGCTTGGCCGATTCCACGTTGCGTCTGCGCCGACTGACAGCCTTGGTGCAAGTCCACGCCGGGGAGATCGAACCGGCGATCGAAACTCTGCATGCGGTGATCGATGCTTTGAGCGCGCACGACAGTCAGCGCGAGCTCGCCAGTGCGCAGGATGTGCTCTCGCTGGCCCTGCAACGTCGCGGCGATATGGCCGGGGCCTTGGCCGCCAGCGAGGCTGCATTGGCAGCACAGATCCGGGCCGGTGATCGTCTGGGTGCAGCGGGAGTACGCAACCAATTGGGCATGCTGTATGGCAGGGCCGGGCGCAACGACGAGGCACGCGAGCAGTTCGAGAGCGGGTTGCAGGTTTTCGAAGCCGCCGGTGATCGTCGTGGACTGGCGGTGGCGCAGAGCAATCTGGCCATCCTTGATGGCCGTGCCGGCCGTCGTGAGGCGGCGCGCGAGCGCAGCGAAATCGCGCTGGCGGCCTTTCGCGATCTGGGTTCCTGGCCCGAGGTGGCGCGCCTGCAATTCAATCTGGCGGTGCAAGATCGCGGCAGCGGCCAGTTGCTGGATGCCGAGGCTCGCTTTCAGGAATCTCTGGAAGCGTTTGAACGTATTGGCAGTACTGATCACGCCCGCCAGGCGCGTGCCAGCCTGGCCGAACTGGCGCTGGCACGTGCCGATCCTGCGGCCGCGCAGGCTCTTTTGGGCGATGAAAACGCGGATGCGCTCGGTAGCCCGCAGGCTCGCGCCGCCGTGTTGACTGCGCGGGGGCGCTTGGCGGCATTGCGCGGCGATCTGGAGGGGGCTGACAGCGCTTATCGTGCCGCACTGCTGCTTCGTCAGGACGCGGGCTTGCCGGATTGGGCGCGCATGAGCGCACTGGATCTGGCCACCTTGGCTGCCAATCGCGGGCGCTTGGCCCAGGCCGAGCAGGGTGCACGCCAGTTGCGGCAGGAAATGACCGAGGCCAAGGATACCTACGCGGCGATCCAGGCCGGCCTGCTGCTGGGAGCAATGCTGGAACGCCAGCAGCAGGCTGCTTCGGCGATCCACTTGCTGGAGCAATTGCAGGTCGAACTGGCGCAACACCCCGATGCCATGCAGGGCTTGCAACTGGATCTGCTGCGGGCCGTACTGCGTGGCGAAGCTCGCGTCGAACTGGCGCTGGAAGTGGCCCGCGCCGCCCGCACCGTCGGCTACGAGCTTCTGGCCCTGCGCGCCGACCTCATTGCCGGTGGCAATGCGGCGCGACAGGCCAAGATCACCCTGGATCGACAGGGCATCCGCACCGAGGGCATGCCGCCGTTGTTGCCCTATTGAGGAAACCCCTCGCCTTCAAAGTCATCGGCAAAGACCACATCGCCCGACCAGGTCACCAGGATGTCGTCCACATCCAGACGCGAGGCGGGATCGGAGCTGCTCGAAATGCCGATGACCAGCGCCCCCAACCCGTCGCCACTCATATCGACGCCGTGTGCGCGACCCTGAAAGTACGGTGTGCCATTGATCGACAGGTCATGGGTGGCGGCGTCCAGGTCGTGCACCCACTCCACCAGATAGGATTCGTTCGGCGACCAGGTGATCCCATTCAGCAGGATCGAACCGGCCTTGTCGTCGCTCCAGACAGTGCCGCTGCTGGTAAAGCGCAGCGTGCCAAATCCTTGCCTCGACAGTTCGGATTCGCGCAGGTAGGCGTGGTACCCGCCGCCGGCGCTCGGGGTGAGCGTGAACGCAATCGTCACCTGGCCATGGCTCACCTCGATGCCGTCGATCCACTGGAAGCGCACGCTTCCCGCACTGGTGCCATGGTTGAGCCAGTCGATGGCCAGGCTTTTGCCCGGCATCACATCATTTCGCACGATGGCCGAGAGCGTGGACTCGATCTGGGTAGGTTCGCCTACCACGGCCCCGCCCGTGCCAATGGGCTGATCGAGGGCCTTGTCGTTGAAATCAGCCGCCAGCAGGGTGACCTGAGCCGAAGCGGCCATGCTCCAGCACGCCAGTATCAGCACGGTGGCGACGATGTGGAACAGATGCGAGGGGCGGCGGGCGAAACGGATGGAGCAGGACATGGGGCATTCCTTTGACCATGGAAAGGCCCAGGCATCGTGGTCGGCCGGCCAGGAAAGGTCATGAAAATGCCATGAAATTACGAGGAAAGATAAATTGTTCTTTTAAATCATGATGTTGTGTTTTGGCTGAAGGTCTTTTGGCACAATTTCACGGGTGCAGTCAGACCGTTTCCGAACTGGAAACCATGGTTGTGAGACGGAATGGAACGAGCTTTCAGGCGTTTTCGCTGCAAGCCAGAGCCAGACGAGCCATCCGGATCAGACCTTGTTCGCGCTCCTGCGCCGGCATGCTGAGTCCGCTGTCGAACAGATCGCTGACGGTCAGGATGGCCAGGGCCTGGAAGCCCTCGCGCATGGCCAGGCCGTAGAGGCCGGCGGCTTCCATTTCCACCCCGGTGATGCGGTGTCGGCGCAGGTGATCGAGGATGTGTGGATCACCGTCGTAAAAACAGTCGGTGCTGAAGATATGGGCCAGGCGCACCGGCAGGTCTTGTGCCGCCGCGCTGTCAACAGCAGCCCGCAGCAAGTTGAAATCGGCGCATACGGACAGATCGTGCCCGCCAAATTGCAGGCGGTTGATGCGCGAATCGGTGCTGGCCGATTGCGCCAACAGCACTTCGCCGATTTTTG
>CAYRJS010000317.1:0-3429 GCA_964424535.1 uncultured Aquimonas sp. | reverse complement strand
CCCGGAGCAATACCGGCAGGAATCTTGATATCGAGGGTCTTGCCCAGGATATCGATGCGTTGGCTGCCTCCGGCAAAGGCCGTTTCCAGGTCGATATCCAGGTGCGCCCGCACACTCGGGTTCGGTGTGGGGCCAGCACGACCAGCGCGAGCCCGGCCACCGAACAGGGATTCGAAGAAGTCGCTGAAGCCGCTGCCACCAAAGTCCTCGAAGCCTTGTCCCGAGTAGGCTTGTCCGCCCCAGTTCGGGGGCTGGTATTGATCACCGGGACGATATCCGCTGGCGCGCAGGCGATCATATTCGGCCCGCCGTTCGGCGTTGCCCAGAACTTCATTGGCCTCGTTGACGGCCTTGAACTTGTCCTCGGCCCCGGCTTCCTTGCTGACATCGGGGTGATACTTGCGCGCCTGACGCCGATACGCGGCCTTGATGGCCTTGTCGTCGGCATCGGGTGATACCCCGAGCACCTGGTAATAATCCTTGAATTCCATGCCTCACCACTGTCTCAACTGTCAGCTACCGTGATGGTAGCCGGACAATGACACGGCCCGCGCGGAAACCACGCGGGCCGTACCGATCCAGGAATGCCCGGGCATTCCCACCAGCATTCACAAGGCCTTATTGCACCTTGATCCGGCGCGGGGTGGTTTCCGGCTTCTTGGGAATGCTGATTTCCAGCACACCGTTGCGACCACTGGCGGTAATGCCATCGGCATCGGCACTGTCAGGCAGGGAGAAGCGGCGATAAAAAGCGCCGTGAGCGCGTTCGACGCGAGAATATTGCTCGGTTTCTTCGCTGCTGGCCGTGGTGCGCTCACCCTTGATGCTGAGGATGCCCTTGTCCATGCTGATTTCGATCTGCTCCGGCTCCACACCCGGGATGTCGGCAAAAATCACGAAACGATTGCCCTCTTCCTTGATATCCACCCGGGGTGCCCACTGGCTGGTCACCACGTTGCTCTGATCGCCATCGGCCTCGTGCAGGGCACGGTCGAAGAACTGCTTGAACTCCACCGGCCAGCCATAGTGCGAAACCATGCGGGAAAGCGGGTTTTGATAGGTGCTCATGGAACTGTCTCCTTGACTTGAAATGGTGCGGCAAGTACCGCCTGGTCAAGGATGTGGATTCACGAGACGATCAAATCAAGCACTGTGGCAAACGCAACGATCCAGCGGCTCGCTCTCGTTCAGGCTTGTTTCAGCCGCCGAGGCCAATGTCCATGCCCCTCGCTTGGTTGATCATCAGCATCCCGTCCAACCTGTGCTCGCCGGGCCTCGATCCGCTTCCAGACCTTTTCATGGAAGTGGAAAACCACGGTATTGCAGGCCGGCTCGACCACGGCAATGGCGCCTCCGACCAGCCAGTTGCCGGTCATCAGCCAGCCAATGGAAAACGCCACGCTGAAGTGCAGGATGGCAAAGCTGAAGGTCTTGGTCATGATGGAATCACTCAAATACGAATGATTCTCATTATGGTTTTGAAATTCCGAAATACAAGCCTCTGAACTGATCCAGGTCATCTACGGTAGAACTTTTCCGGGGTTGAGGATGCCATCCGGATCCAGTGCCGCCTTGAGCGAGCGCATAGCGGCCAGAGTCGGTGCAGCCAGGGCGCGGGTCATGAAATCGCGCTTGGCCAGGCCAATGCCGTGCTCTCCGGATAGACTGCCACCCAAGGCCAACACCTGCTCGAATAGCTGCGGCAAGGCTTCATGGGCGCGGCGGTTTTGCTGTGGATCGTCGGGGTGGTACAGGATATTGACATGCAGATTGCCGTTGCCGGCATGGCCAAAGACCACGATGGGCAGGTCCACTTGCGTCGACAGGTCTTCCATGGCAGCCACCAATTCGGGAATCCGCGACACCGGCACCACCACGTCCTCATTGATCTTGCCCGGCGCAAGCGTGCGCAAGGCCGGTGACAGGGCGCGACGGGCGGCCCAAAGCCTGTCCCGCGCCAACCCATCCATGGCCACATCCAGCAGGATCAAGCCCTCACCTTCCGCTGCCGCACCCAGAGCCGTCAGCGCCAATGGCAGGGAATCCTCATCACCATCGGCTTCGATCAGCAACATGGCCCCGGCCTCCGGCACCTCGCTGCCATTGCGCCGCAGCAAGGCGATGGCGTGTCCATCCATGAACTCCAGCGTGGTCGGAACCTGGGGCTGGCGCATCAAACGGGCAACCGCCGCCGTGGCCGCGCCTGAATCCCGGTACAGGGCGCGCAAGCCGGCTTGCGCGACCGGACGGGGAGCCAGTTTCAAGGTGGCCTCGACAATCAGGCCCAGGGTGCCTTCGCTGCCGACCAGCAAATGGGTCAGATCATAGCCGGTGGCATTCTTGCTCCACGGCCCGCCACAGCGAATGATGTCTCCGCTACCGGTCACCGCAACCAGACCGAGCACGTTGTCGCGAGTGGCACCGTATTTCACCGCCCGCGGCCCACCAGCATTGGTGGCCAGGTTGCCGCCCACGGTGCAGCGTTCAAAACTGGACGGATCCGGTGGCCAGAACAAGCCATGCGGCTGCAGGGCCTGTTGCAGATCGCCATTGAGCACGCCCGGTTCGACCACGGCGCAGCGATCGGCGACGCGTACCTCCAGAATCCGGTTCATGCGTGCAAACGACACCACCACACCGCCGGCAAACGGCACCGCCGCTGCCGTAGTCGCGGTCCCGGCGCCACGCGCCACCACCGGCACGGCATGGGTGCGGCAGACTCGCACGATGGTCGCCACCTGCTCCCGATCCACGGGCAAGGCCACGGCATCGGGCCAGGCAAACCGGCGTGAATCATCGCTGCCATGGGCCCTGCGGGTCGCTTCATCGGTACGCCAACCGTCTGGTCCCAAACAGGCAGACAGCTCACGGATCAAGGTTTCGGGCAAAGGTTGATTCATGGCCCCGATTGTAGGGCCGATGTCCGCACTACGCAGGTCCGTACCCGGTCTTGCTTCAAACAAAAAAACCCGCCTTGCGGCGGGTCTTTTGATTTGGCAGCCCCGGATGGATTCGAACCACCGAATGCCTGAGTCAGAGTCAGGTGCCTTACCGCTTGGCGACGGGGCTGTACGGGCGCTTTTATACCAGAAGGATCAGCGCTTGGAGAACTGGGTGGCGCGACGGGCCTTGTGCAAGCCGACCTTCTTGCGCTCCACGGCGCGGGCGTCACGGGTCATGAAGCCGGCACGGCGCAGGTCACCCTTGAGGCTCTCGTCGTAATCCACCAAGGCGCGGGCCAAGCCCAGGCGAATGGCGCCGGCCTGGCCGGTGGTACCGCCGCCTTCCACGGTGACCAGCACATCGAACTTGTCGGTCATCTGCGTGGTTTCCAGCGGCTGACGCACGATCATGCGCGCGGTTTCACGTCCGAAGAACTGGTCCAGCGGGCGATGATTGATGGTGATCACGCCGCTGCCCGGACGCAGG